>NZ_FMVA01000006.1:0-274937 GCF_900101425.1 Rhizobium sp. NFACC06-2
ACCCTGATGGCCCACATGCCGGAACTGGGCGACAGTTCGCCCGGCGGCATGGCGGCGCTTGCAGGCCTTGCCCCCTTCAATGCCGATAGCGGCATTCACCGCGGCCAGCGCCATATCCGCGGCGGACGAAAGCGCGTTCGCGATGCCCTCTACATGGCGGCGCTGGTGGCCTACCGGTTAAAGTCGCCATTCGCCCGCATGGTTCAGGCCATGCAGGCCAAAGGCAAACCGTTCAAGGTCATGATCATTGCCATCGCCCGCAAACTGCTCGTCATCGCAAACGCCATGCTCAGGGATAAAACCACATTCCAAGCAGCTTGAAACAACATGCATCAATACAGTTGCCAGCCGGCGCGCGTCTGCGCGGCGCAAAGAGTCTTTTCACCCCAAGGACTTGGGGTGGCTGGATACCGGCTCAAGGCCGGTATGACGAGATTATATATATGAACGCGCAACGGCGATGCGTTGGCTCAATGCAGCCCGCCAACCCCAAGATGCGTATCGATAATATCCGGGTTTTCCGCAAGGTCGCTCGACGGTCCTTCCCAGACGATGCGCCCGCGTTCCATGATGATGGCGTGGTCGGCGAAGTCGATGGCCATCTGGATGCGCTGTTCGACGAGGAGAATGGTCATTTCACCCGATTGCGCCAGTTTGGAGAAGGCGGCCATCAACTCCTCGCAGATCACTGGGGCGAGGCCTTCAAGCGGTTCGTCGAGAAGCAGCACGCGCGGCTGGCCGAGAATCGTGCGGGCGGTGGAAAGCATCTGCTGTTCGCCGCCGGAAAGTTGCGAGCCGAGATTGCGGCGGCGCTCCTTCAGGCGCGGAAACAGCGTGTAGGCTTCCTCGATGGCCGATTTCGGCCGGGTCTTGAGGCCGACGAACAGGTTTTCCTCGACGGTGAGGGTGGGAAACACATCGCGCGTCTGCGGCACGTAGCCGAGACCGGCTTTGGCGCGGGCGGCACTCGGAAGGGCGGCGATGTCCTGCCCGCCGATGCGGATATCGCCGGCAAAACGTTTCGTCTGGCCGGCCAGCGTGGCGAAGAGGCTGGTCTTGCCGACGCCGTTGCGGCCGAGAACCGCGAAACGCGAGCCCGACGGCACGGAAAGCGACAGGCCCTCGATGACGCGGGTGGGGCCATAACCGGCGGTGAGGTTGACGATTTCAAGCGGCGCTGCGGGCATCGGCGTAACTTCCCAGATAAGCTTGGCGGACTTCCGCATTGCTGGTGACATCATCAGGCGAACCGTCGAAGATGACGGCGCCGGCGGCCAGAACGACCACGCGCTTGGCGAAACGGAAGACCAGATCCATGTCGTGCTCGATCATCAGGATCGCGAGATCGGCCGGCAGCCGGTCGAGCGCCTGTTCGATGCGCGCCGTTTCCGTGGAGGGCACGCCGGCGGCCGGTTCGTCGAGCAGGAGGATTTTCGGGCGAAGCGCCATGGCAAGCGCGATCTCGATCAGCCGCTGCTGGCCATAGGCGATTTCACGCACCCTTGTTTCGGCAAGCGGCAGAAGGCCAAGCGTGCCGAGAATGTCGCGTGCTTCGCTCATCACCGAGGGCATGGCGCGGTATCGGCCGAAAATCCGGCCGGTTTTACCTTCGCGCTGGAGAATGGCGAGCGCCACATGTTCCTCCGGCGTCATGTCCTGAAACAGCCGGGTCACCTGGAAGGAGCGCACAAGGCCGCGCTTCACCCGCTGGCTGGCGCTGAGGTTTGTGACGTCCTCGCCGGCGATCCGCACCGTGCCGGCTGAGGGTTTGATATTGCCGGTGACGAGATTGACGAAGGTCGTCTTGCCGGCGCCATTGGGGCCGATCAGCACCGTGCGATCTCCCGGCGAAAGCGACAGCGAGACATTGTTGGTGACGACGAGGCCGCCGAAATTTTTCTTGAGGCCGGAGACTTCAAAAATGGCGCTCATTTGCGACCTCCACGGATGCGCGCAATGATCTGCTCACCCGCGCCATAAAGCCCACGCGGCGCAAAAAGCACGACGGCAATCAGCAGCAGGCCGACAATGGTGAGCCAGTGGAACGGATTGGCGGCGGAAACGACATCTTCGAACCACATGAAGGTGACGGTGCCGATCAGCGCGCCGTAAAGGGAACCCGCGCCGCCGAGCACCAGCATGACCAGCGCTTCGGCCGAAAGCGTGAAGCTGAGGCTATCGAGACCGACGACCTGGGTGGAAATGGCATTCAGCGCACCGCCAATGCCGGCGACGATGCCCGATATGACGAACATCTTCAAAATCGTGCCGTTGACGGCGCCGCCCATGGCCTGAATGCGGATGCTGTCCTGCTTGACGCCGCGGCACAACATGCCAAAGGGCGAGTTGACCACGATCCTGAGGGCGAGGAAGACGACGAGCAGCAGACAGACGCCGTAAATATAGGCGGTGCGGCCGAAAAGATCGAATTCGAAGGTGCCGAACAGCGCGCCCGGGGAAACGCCGGCAAGTCCGTCGCTGCCGCCCGTCCAGCCCGATGCCTTGTTGGCGGCCTCATGGAACAGGTGGATGACGGCGATGGAAAGAACGAGCTGCGGCAGGCCGTGGGCGCGCAAGAGAACCGTGCCGGAGACCAGCCCGGCAACGCCGCCCGCGCCTGCGCCGATCACGGTCATCAGCAGCGGATCGGTAATCTCGAAATGGGCGGCGGCAATTCCGGCGGCATAGGCGCCCGCGCCGAAGAGCGCGGCATGGCCAAGTGTCGCGACACCGCAATAGCCGGTAACGAGATCGATCGACAGCACGAGAAGCGCGATGGCGATGATGCGGGTCAGAAGCGCCAGATTATCCGGAAACAGGTAATAACCGGCAATGGCGGCAATAATGATGAGAAGTGGCCCTGCCAGCGTGCGCAGCGGCGAGCGCGCCTTCGGGATTTCTGCCGTTTCAGTCACATCGTTCATGAGCACCGCCATCTCATTTCGCCCTTCCGAGAAGGCCGCGCGGGAACAGCGTGATGATCACGATGACCGCCAGGTAAAAGAAGAATTCGCCATATTCGGGGACGAGGTAACGCCCGGTCGTATCGATGGCGCCGAGCAGCAGACAGGCGATCAGCGCGCCCGGAATGGAGCCCGCGCCGCCGACCGAGACAACCACGAGGAAGGTCACCATATAACGCAGCGCATAATAGGGTTCGACCGGCAGCAATTCCGCGCCGATGACGCCGCCCATGGCGGCAAGGCCGACGGCGATGGCGAAACTGACGGCGTAGATGACCTCCGTGCGAACGCCGAGTGCGGCCGCCATGGCGGCGTTATCGACAGCAGCGCGCAGCTTGATGCCGAAGGCGGTCTTTTCGAAGGTGAACCACAATGCACCGGCAACGGCCAGACCGCAGGCAATGGCGAAGATGCGGTGGGTGGCGATGGTGCGGAAGCCAAGATCGGTGGGGCCGGCCAGCTGCTGCGGCAGCGGAATCGTCTTCAGCGTCGGGCCGAAGACGAAATTGGCGATGCCGATGATGCAAAACGTGATGCCGATGGTCATCAGCACCTGTGTCAGCTCCGGCGCGCCATAGATGCGGCGATAGAGAAAACGCTCAAGCGGTATGGCGATGACGATGGTGCCGACGATGGCGGCGAGGATCGCCACGGCATAACCGAGTCCGAGGCCATGGGCGGCATAGGAGGCGAGATAACCGCCGATCATGGCGAAGGCGCCATGCGCCAGATTGACCACCCGCATCAGCCCCATCGTCACCGAAAGGCCGATGGAGATGATGAACAGGACCATGCCATAGGCAAGCGCATCGACAAGGATGCTGAAGACCGTCTGCATGCTGAAAAATTCCTCCCGGTGCTGCAATGCCCATCCGGGCCGGAGACGGGCCGCTATTGGCGGCCCGACAACGTCTTTTAAAAGCTGCCGTTACTTCGCGGCGGCGAGGCCCGGATCGCCCTGTTTTTCGAAGGTCTGGACTTCCTTGTTGTAATAATTTCCGTCATCGCCCTTGGCCACTTCGCGCAGATAGATGTTCTGCGTGATGTGGCGGCTTTCCGGATCAATGCTGACAGGGCCGCGCGGGCTTGTCCAGGAAAGACCCTTCACCGCGTCCACCGCCTTTTCCGCATCCTGCTTGCCGCCAGTAGCCTCGATCATCTTGCTGATGACATACATGCCGTCAAAGGCGCCGACGGAAGGGAAAGAGAGCTCCTTGGGGTTGCCGATCGCCTTGGCGGCGGCCTCCACGAAGGTCTTGTTCTCAGGGGAATCATGCGAGACGGCGTAGTGGAAGGTCGTTTGCATGCCGAGCGCGGCTTCGCCGAGCGCCGGCAGGTCGGATTCCTGTGTCAGATCGCCCGGCGCGAAGAGCTTGACGCCTGCGGATTTCAGGCCGTTATCGTTGAAGGCCTTGACGAAGCCGAGCGTGGTTGGGCCCGACGGCAGGAAGGCGAAGACGCCTTGCGCGCCGGAATCCTTCACGCGCTGCATGATCGGGCTGAAATCATTGGTGGAAAGCGGCATGCGGATGCTTTCGACAACCTCGCCGCCGGCGGCGGTGAAGGCCGCCTTGAAGGCGTTCTCGGCATCGACGCCGGGGCCGTAATCGCTGACCAGCGAGATGACCTTCTTCACGCCGCCATCAAAGGCCACTTTGGCGATGGGGGTGGAGGTCTGCCAGGTGGTGAACGAGGTGCGCACCACATAGGGGCTTTTCGTCACGATGGCCGAAGTGGCGGCATTCATGATGACCATCGGCACGTTGCCCTGCTTCAGCAAAGGCGTGACGGCCATCGCATCCGGGGTGAAATAGAAGCCGGCGAGATATTGCACGCCTTCCTTCACCACCAGCTCCTGCGCCAGCGCCTTGGACTGCGCCGGATCGGCCTGCGGCACATCGCGATAGACGACCTCGACCGTATCGTCGCCGACCTTGTTGCCGTGAAGGGCAAACCAGGCGTCAATGCCGGCCTTGAAGTTCTTGCCCTGCAGCGCGAAGGGGCCGGAGAACGGACCGACCACGCCCACCTTGATGGTCTCGGCATAAGCGGCGGTACTGAAGCAGATGGCCGCGATGGCGGCGGTGATCCGTAATTTCATGATTTCCTCCCAATTGATCCGTGGCTCCCATCCACCGATCCAGACTGCCAGATTGATGAGTGCAGTGGCCAAAGTAAAATGAAATAAGGGGGGTGATAAATAACCTGACGGTTATCAATACCCGTCTCACCGGGTTTGTCTCATGTAAGATCGCACAATAGTGATCATCCCGTGATTCTCACTATATAGCGCCGCCGCAGCCATCGCGACCGGTGTTTTCGCGGCACGTGGTATCGAAATGCTTCGTCATGAAAACCAGCTTTTGTGACATGTTTCGAAAATAACGGTCATACCCGCGCAAGCCTCGTGCCTTAACCAGTTCTAAGGGGATTTTTTGTAGCCTCGCGAAGCATATTGTGAACTTTATTTGGTGTCTGATGGGCGAATATCAAAATAGAGTTGTTGAGTTGATGCGGGATCGCCTTGGCGAAAGTATACTCAACAATAAGATCGAGCGCCGCGAAGCATTTCTTCGCAAGGCGCTGGCGCTGTATCACGTCATGGGCGGAGACGCGCAAGGCATGCACGCTGCGGTGGAGGATGTGGTCAACCTGCAAAAGCCGAGTGTCGATGTCGCTATTGGCGACGTGATGCATGAGCTGGCAGCAATCGGTCACGTTGCCGATCTTGATATTATTCAGGCCGGGTACAACAAGCTTGATGCCGCTAATTTGCATATTCTGAGCAAGGGCAAGAGGCTTTTGCAGAAGCAGCGGGACCAAAAACTCGCCGGTTCGGCGGGAAAATAGGCCGCCCATCGAGGGCGGCCCGCAATATCAGGCCACTTCCCCGACGAGAATCTCCTGCCAGGCATCATAGGCGGAGAGAACCGTTTCCATCTGTGCGGTGTGGCCGGTGATGAAGTCGTTGCCGTAGATCGTCTCATCCGGATATTCGGTGATCAGCGTCATCGGCACGGTGTGGCGGTCGTCGACGGAGGACAGGCACGGGAAGCCGTTGATGATGCGGAAACCGGTTTCGCCGGCGTGGATTTCATAAAGAGCGATCTGTCGGTTGTTGTAGTCGAGCAGGCCGGGAATGGCGCCGAGATGGCGGGTCACCCGGTCGAGCAGGGCTTCGGCCTGCCTTTCCCAGTCCGCATGGTGGCGGATGATGAGGAAGAAACCCTTCGGCAGTGTCCACATGGCGAAATTGCGCGGGACATAACCGGAAAGCGGCCGGGTCCATTCGTGGGATGGATAACCGTGCAGGTTCACATGCAGGCTGGCGCCGCTCATCTCCTGCGCCCTGAAACGGATTGCCTTCTCGTTGAGATGGACACCCGAATTCTCCCGCGTGCGATATTCAAGATCGTCGCCGAGCGCCGTGTAACGCGCCGCGTGATGCATATGGCGCGGATTGTCGGCTCTCAGCCGCTGATGCAGGGCGTAACCGTCAGGATTTTCCAGCGGCGAAATGGTGAAATGCGCGCCCTTGCGCTCTGCGAGTTTGCGGGCGGCGCGGATGGCGCCGACGATGCCTGTGGTCTCATTGGGGTGCTGGCCGCCGCTGATCATCACTGCGGCATCGCTGCCGGCGACATAACGGGCGGCAAGAATACGGCCGGAACGGGAGCGGGCCTCGAAGGCCTCGCCGCCGATTTCTTCAAGCAGCTTCGCGAGCTGGCCTGCCGCGACCGGTTCGCTGGCCGTATCGATCGGCTGTTCACGGCCATCGAGAAAGGCTGTGGTGAGCGTGCGGGCCTCGATGCGGACGGAGACTTCGCCCTCGCTTTTGACGATTTCCGGTACGATCTGGCCGGGCTTCAGTCCCCGGTCACCCAGCGGCCGGCCGGACTTCTTCTGGAAGAACTCCAAGAGCGAGAAATAGAAATCCTCATGCAGGGCTTCGCGCAGGCTGACGACCTCATCGCCGAGGGCAAGTGGCAAATCTTCGGCCGGATGCGCGACGCGGATGTTCAGTTCTTCGAAATAGGGCTCTTCATCGCCCCAGCCATGGTTGGCGACGGCATGGATCGCCGCTTGAAAAAGCCGTTCGTAATCCGTCTCTAGCCGCTCACCCACAGCATCGCCGGCAAGCCGGAACCAGCCCGTGGGCGAAACATTGGTTTCGCCGACGATATCGGTGTGCACCCGGTTTGGCGCCAGAATCTTCAGGGTTTCCTTCTTGCCGTTGCGGCTCAGGGTAACATCATAATGGAAGGCGTCGTCGTTCCGGGCGACGAAGTCGATTTTCGCATCGCCCACCAGAGCCGCCAGCGGATAGGCTTCCAGCCGGAAACGATTGGCGGGGGCGTTGGCGTGTACGGGGTATCGCACCTCTATGGTGTCGACGCCATCCAGATTGATCTCTTCCATAAAGGTGAAGAGAAGCGGTTTGTAGGCGCTGCGGATGCGGGCGCTGACGCCTTTTTTCTTCAGCCGGTTTTCGGCTTCGCGGCGGCTTTTGGCGTCATCGAAGCTCCATGCCTCGAAGGACTGGCCGGGTTCGGCATTGGCGAGAAGCGTATCCAGCGTGCGTTCGAAAGTCTGGTCGAAAATCTGGCTCATCGCTGTTACCTCGAGGTTCTGCCGGTGGGGTCGAGGCTGTCGCGCAGCCAGTCGCCGAGAAGGTTGAGGCCAAGCACCGTCAGAAGGATAGCAAGACCCGGGAAGACACTGACCCACCATGCGGTTTGCAGATAGGTCCGTCCATCCGCCAGCATGCCGCCCCAGCTCGGAATGGTCGGATCGACACCGAGGCCGAGGAAGGTGAGGCTGCTTTCCAACAGGATGTTGTTGGCGACATTGAGCGTCATCAGCACGATGACGGGGCCGATGAGATTCGGCAGCAGATGCTGGAGAATGATGCGCCAGTCCTTCACGCCGATAGCGCGGGCGGAAAGGATGAATTCCCGCTCCCGCAGCGTCAGCACCGAGCCGCGCACGAGGCGGGCATACTGCACCCATTGCGACACGATCAGGAGGATGATGGTGTTGGTGAGGCTGCCGCCGACAATGGCGATGAAGGTGATGGCGAGCAGAATGAAGGGCATGGCGAGCTGGATATCGGCAAAGCGCATGACCAGCATATCCCAGAAGCCGCGATAATAACCGGCCACCAGCCCAACCGCGACACCGAAGATGACCGCGCCGATAACCGAGGTGAAACCGACCAGCAGCGAAATCTTGCCGCCGGCGACGACGCGGGCGAGCACGTCACGGCCCAGCGGATCGGTGCCGAGCGGATGGGCGGCATTGGCGAAGGGTTTGGCAAGGCGGGCCATCAGGTCGATCTTGTCCGCACCGCCCGGAAACAGCACGTCGGAAAAGACGACGGCAAGGCAGATGACTGTCGTGAGGAACGCGCCGAGGACGAATTCGAGATTGGTGAAGCGCGCGAGACGCGAGGTTTTGGCAGCCATCGTCACTTACTCCGTGCGGATGCGCGGATCGACAAGCCCATAGGCGATATCGACCAGAAGGTTGATGCCGACGATCATCAGCGACAGCACGGTGATGACGGCCTGAAGCACGGGATAGTCACGCGCGCCGACCGCATCGAAAGCCAGCGTGCCGAGACCCGGCCAGTTGAAGACGCGCTCAATGACGACGATGCCGCCGAGCAGCCCGCCGAATTGCAGGCCGAAATAGGTGATGAGCGGAATGGCGCAGTTGCGCAGCGCGTGTTTGTAGAGAACCTTGTTTTCGCTCAGCCCCTTGGCGCGTGCGACCATCACGTATTGAGAGCGCAGCGTATCAAGCATGGCCGTGCGCACCAGTCGCACATTGGTGGCCGTCAGGATGACGCCCATGGTGACCGCGGGCATGATGTAGCTCGCAAAACCACCCATGCCGCTGGGCGGCAGCCAGCCGAGCGTGATGGAGAACAGGAGCACGAGCATCGTGGCCAGCCAGAAATTCGGGAAGGACAGACCGACGAGCGAGAAGATGCGGATCACCTGATCGGCCGTCTTGCCGCGCGAGGTCGCCGCCTTGATGCCGAGCGGAATGGAAAGCGCAATTGACACCGCCATGGAGATGAAGGCGAGAAGCAGCGTTGCGGGCAGGGCATCGGCAATGAGGCGCGAGACCGGCGTGCTGCCGGTGAAGCTGCGGCCGAAATCGAGCGTCACGAGGCCCTTCAGGAAGCTGAAATATTGCACGAAGAACGGCCGGTCGGTGCCGAGCGCCGCACGGATGCGCGCCAGATCGTCTTCCGTCATGCTGCCGCCGCCCTGGAACATGGTGACAGCGGGGTCACCCGTGAGGCGGATGGCGAAGGAAACGAGAAGGGTGATGGCAATGACGACAAAAATCGCCTGCAGCAATCGCTTGATGAGGAAACCGGCCACGTTTTTTACCTTGAAGAGAAGTTCTGCCTTGCCCGCGCGTGGCGGGCAAGGCGACTTATGAGAGGATCAACCAGCTTATTCGACGGTCACGTCGGTCAGCTTCAGGCGGTTATCCGGCGGTGCGACGAAACCCTTGACCCGCTTGTTGATGCCGTAAATGGCATTGGTGTTGTAAAGCGGGATTTCCAGCGCGCGTTCGGCGGTATAGCTGCCGATTTCCTTGAGGATCTTTTCACGCTCGGCACGGTCGGTCAGCGGACGCTGGGATTCCAGCAGCTTGTCCAGCTTTTCGTCCTTGTCGTAAGGGTTCCACTTTTCACCCGAGTGATACATGGAATAGGCCGTGTTGTCGTAATCGAAGGTCCAGCCGCCCCATTTCTGCTGGAACATCGCGCCGGTCTTGCCCTGCGGGATGATGTCGTTCAGCAGCACGTTGGTTTCATAGGGCTTGATGGTGGCGGTGATGCCGACCATGGAGAGGTAGCTGGAAATGACCTGCGCCACCTCGTTCATCGTCGCGTCATTGCCGCGGATGTCGATCTGCAGCGCCGCACCCGGCTTGACGCCGGCTTCCGCGAGCAGCTTCTTTGCACCTTCCGGATCGTAAGGCAGCGGCTTCAGTTCCGGGTCGTAGCCGAAGGACAGCGCGCTCTGGAAGCTCGCGATTTCCGATGCCTGGCCGGCAAGGATCGACTTGACGATGGTGCCGCGGTCGACCGCCATGATGATGGCCTTGCGCACCTTCGGATCGGCGGTGATGCCATCACGGGTGTTGAAGCGCAGCGCATCGACCGTCGGGCCGGGAACGCTGACGATCTCAAGCTTGGAATCGCCTTCGATGACCGGGATCATGCCAATCGGGATGGTGGGCGGAATGACGAGATCCACGCGGCCGGCCTGCAATTCGGCAACGGCGGTCGCGGGCTCGGCGATGAAGCGATATTCAAGCTCGGAGAGTTTTGGCGCACCGCCCCAGTAGTCGGCGTTGGCCTCCAGCTTGATGTTGGTCTTTGGTGCGTAGGAAACGAATTTGAACGCGCCGGTGCCAACCGGGTTGAGGTTGAAGTTGTCCTCGCCCTTTTCCTGAATGTACTTCGGCGGAACGATCATGCCGCCATAACCGGCAAGCTTGGTCAGCAGCACCGGATCCGGCGCCTTCAGCTTCATGTCGACGGTGTAATCATCGATGACATCAACGCTTTCGATGGCGACATAGTTAGAGCGCTGCGGGCCCTTGGCACCCTGTTCGCCGAGAAGGCGCTCAAAGGTGAACTTGACCGCGGCGGCGTTGAAGGGCTCGCCATTGTGGAACTTGACGTTCTGGCGCAGCTTGAAGCGGATGCGCTTGCCCTCATCCAGCTCTTCCCAGGATTCGGCAAGGCCGGGCACGAGTTTCAGGTCCGGGCCGCGATAGGTGAGGCCATCAAAAATGTTGGTGGCGACGGCAGCCCATTGCACGAGGAAAGTGTCGATCGGATCCCAGCTGCCCGGGTCCTGCGGGCTGGAAATGGTCATCTTGCCGGCGGCAAGAGCCGGTGCGGCGGTCAAGGCCGTTGCGGCCATGGCAAGCGCGACGAACGTTGTCGTCATCCCCTTCTTTATCATTGTCATCTACCTGTTCCTCTTCAGATGGTTGTGGTTCTGGTTGTTATTCAGGCGCTCTTCGCGATGAAGTGGCCCGGATTGATTTCCTCATGGGCGAGAATGGCCGGCTCATCGCCAACACGGCGCACGGGATTGGGAATTTCGCCTTCGATCATCGCGATGCGGCGCTCTATGGTCGGATCGGCAACCGGCACCGCTGAAAGCAGGCGGCGCGTATAATCATGCGTCGGTGTTTCGAAGACCTGCCGGCGGCTGCCCATCTCCATGATCTGGCCGAGATAAAGCACGGCGACGCGGTGGCTCATCTTTTCCACGACAGCCATGTCATGGCTGATGAAGAGATAGGCGAGCCCGCGCTCGGCCTGCAAATCCATGAACAGATTGATGATCTGCGCCTGAATGGAGACGTCGAGCGCCGACAGCGCCTCGTCGGCAATGATGAGCTTCGGATCGGAAGCCAGCGCACGGGCAATGCAGACGCGCTGGCGTTGGCCGCCGGAAAACTCGTGCGGATAACGCGCGGCATGTTCGGAGGAGAGGCCCACACGCTCCAGCAATTCATCCACGCGCCGCTTTACGGCTTTCTGATCATTGATCAAACCATGGGTGTTGATCGGCTCGGCAATCGAAAAACCGACCGTCTTGCGCGGATCGAGCGAGGCGAAAGGGTCCTGGAAGATATATTGCACTTCCTGACGCATGCGGAAGCGTTCCGCCGCCGACATCTCAGAATAGCTGCGGCCATTGAAGGCAATTTCGCCCGAGATGGCCGTCTGCAATTGCTGGATGGTGCGGCCGATGGTGGATTTGCCGGAACCGGATTCGCCCACCAGCGCCAGCGTTTCGCCGGCGTGAATATCGAAGCTGACCTTCTGCACGGCGCTGAGGCGGTGCGTCGCCTTGCCGAACAGGTTCTTGCGGATATCGAAGCGGACAAACAGGTCCTTGACCGACAAAAGCGGCTTCGCGTCGTATTTCGCCGTGTTTTGCACGCGCTCCTCGCCGACCACGACCGGCTGGCCGTCCTGCAACACGGTGAGCGGTAGCCGCTTGGGAAACTCCTCGCCTTCCATGCTGCCGAGGCGCGGAACAGCGGAAAGCAGGGCGCGCGTGTAAGGGTGCTGCGGGTTGGCGAAGATATCCTTGACCGGACCTTCCTCCACCTTCTTGCCCTTCCACATGACGACGACGTCATCGGCCATTTCCGCCACCACGCCCATATCGTGGGTAATGAAGACCATGCCCATGCCGAGCTTCTTCTGTAGGTCGCGCATGATGTTGAGGATTTGCGCCTGAATGGTCACGTCAAGCGCCGTGGTCGGCTCGTCGGCGATCAAAAGCTTCGGCCGGCAGGCGAGCGCCATGGCAATCATCACGCGCTGGCGCATACCGCCGGAAAGCTGGTGCGGGTATCGCTTCAGAAGCTCGGCGGCATCGGGCAGGCGCACCATTTCAAGCAGCGTCTGTGCTTCTGCCATCGCTGCCTGCTTGCTCATCTTCTCATGCAGGACAAGCACTTCGCATATCTGGTCGCCGATGGTGAAGACGGGGTTGAGCGAGGTCATCGGCTCCTGGAAGATCATGGCGATCTCCTTGCCGCGGATCGCGCGCATCTCTTTCTGAGACGCCTTCAGCAAGTCCTTGCCTTCAAACAGGATTTTGCCGGTGGGGTAGGTCGCGCCCATCATGTCGGCAAGGCGCATGGTGGAAAGCGAGGTGACCGATTTCCCCGACCCGGACTCGCCGACGACCGCGACAGTGCGGCCCGGCTCGACGCTGAAGGAGATATCGTCCACGACGCGGCTATTGCCGAACTCGACGCTCAGGCCTTCGACCGAGAGGAGGGCGTTTGCGGGTGCGGCAGTCATGTCAGCGTCTCCGGCGTGGCCTGCGCGGCAAAGCTGGCGCGGCCATGTGAAAATGAGGAAGGGGAAAATGTCTCGGGCAGGCGCGTTCTGGGCGACGCCACGGGCAGGAACGGGGATTTCGCGAAGAACTGCATGTCTTCAGGCCGCTTTGCCAGCGGAACGCGCATTGGCTGTCGCCCGCGGACACGGCACATTCGTTGTCACCGAAGCGCCGCAGGCAACCTCATCGGTACCGGCCGGATGATTTGCGTCGGCCGCAGATTCGACGATGCGCATGTAGCTCTAATTCCCCACCCTTGTTTTGCGAAAAAGCTAACAAAACCGAACAATCATGTCCAGAGTGTTGAACAATTTTTGTGTACTGCTCTACAAATGCGCAGCTGCACCGATTTTGAGCGCGCATTCCTGAAGAATGCTTCGCAATGATGCGTGTATTCCACGATTATTGTCGCTAAAAACCTTTCGGAAGAGCGATGAGGAATGGGAATGCCGGGCATGAACAACAAGGCAGGTGCAGTCAGGCTGAGGGGCTTTTTACGGTGCTTGTCCAAGGATGATGTCGAGCTGGTGCGACGCCACCTTCCCGAACATCTGCGTCTGACCAGAGCGGAACCCGGCTGTCTTTCCTTCGAGGTTTCCGAGACAGACGATCCCCTGATCTGGCAGGTGGAGGAGCTTTTTGCCGACCGTGCCGCCTTCGATTTCCATCAGCAGCGGACACGGGCGTCCGAGTGGTTCACGGCAACTTCCGCCATTCCACGCGACTATGAGATAACGACATTGGCGTGAATGAAAACAGGCCGCAGAGGCATTCCTGCCGGCCGCGGCCTGATCGTATTTCGGTGCCGGGATTTATTCCTTCGGCATGCCGACCGGCGGCGCAAGCCGCCGTTGCGCGGCGATGCGGAAGGGCGCGTTCATCGCGCCATAACCGCCATAAGCTCCGCGTCTTTCGATGATTTCAAAGAAGAAACCCTCGCCGAAGGTGCGGCTGTAGATCTGGAAATATTCACCATTGTCGTCGCGGTCGTAAAGAATGCTCGCGGCCCGCAGCGCATCGGAAAACTCCGGCTCCAGCCCGAAACGGGCTTCCAGATCGTCGTAATAATTGCGCGAGATCGGCAGGGCGTGGAAACCGCGCGCCTGCAGGGCTTTTGCTGTGGCGAAGATATCGTCGGTGGCAAACGCGATGTGCTGGATGCTGGTGCCGAAGCCCTCGGCCAGAAATTTGCCGGCGAAAGTCTTGCGATTGTCCGCACCGTTCATGGTCAGACGGAAATGCGGCGAGGGCACGCTTTCAATCGCCTGGCTGCGCACCAGCCCGCCCGGATCGACCACATCGATCATCGGCGTGCGCCGCGTTGCAAACAGCGAGGTGTAGAATAAAAGCCAGGTCAGCATTTCATCGTAATGCGTTGTTTGCGCAAGATGATCGATCCGCCTGAGGCCGGCATCGCCTTTCGGCGTTCGGCCTTCCGTGGGTACGAATTCATTGTCCCAGATGGAGGAAAGCTCCGGTGAACCGTCAAGGAAATAGATGACGCCGTTGCCCACGCCCTGAATGGCGGGAACGGCGACTTCGCCTGACTTGCGCGGTTCGGCGAAGGTGGGCGCGCCGAGCGCTTCTGCTCGGGCAAGGGCCGCCCCGGCATCATCCACCTTCAGCCCGAAGGCGTAGGCATTGGTGCCGTGGATGGAATAGGAGGCTCCTGCGAAACTGTCGCCGCCATCGCTGGTATTGATGACGATGCGAATATCGCCCTGCGTATAAAGATCGACATCGCGATTGCGGTGCCGGGCGGTGTTTTCAAAGCCGAGCGTGGCGAGAAGGGCTTCCAGATTGGGTTTTTCTTCCGGTGCCGTGGTGAATTCGACGAATTCCACCCCTTCCGTCTCCACCCGTTCCGGCATGGCTGGCACATCGATGCGGATATCGGGTTCGAGACGGCGTACCTGATCCATCAGGTTGATGAGCGAGCGGTGGCCATCCTCGGCCAGCAGCCGGGCCGAGCCGCCGCGGAACTGGTCGTTGAAGATTTCGAGCGATAGCGGCCCACTATAGCCTGTTGCCGCCACGGCGCGCATGAAATCCACCACCGGCAGATCGCCTTCGCCCGGCATGTTGCGGAAGTGGCGGCTCCAGTAGAGCAGGTCCATGTCGATCAGCGGCGCATCGGCAAGCTGCACGATGAAAATCTTGTCGCCGGGAATGGAGCGGATCGAATTGGGATCGATCTTTCGCGACAGCGTGTGGAAACTATCGAGGATGATGCCGACATTGGCGTGATCGGCGCGGCGCACCACCTCCCAGGCGTCGCGGTGATCGCTGATATGGCGGCCCCAGGCCAGCGCCTCGTAACCGACGCGCACGCCATGTTTTGCCGCAAGCTCGCCAAGCTGATGGAAATCGGCGGCGGCGCGGTCGATGCCGCCGAGCGAGACCGGTGAGACATTTGAGCAGATCAGCATCAGGTCGGTACCGAGTTCGCCCATGATGTCGAATTTGCGCTCGGCCCTTTCAAAAGCGCGGCTCCGGTGCGGCTCCGGCATGCCCTCGAAATCGCGGAACGGCTGAAAAAGGGTGATATCCAGCCCGTGATCGGCGGCCAAGGCCTTCACCTCGCGCGGCGAGGCGTCGTAGGTCAGGAAATCGTTTTCGAAAATCTCAACGCCCGAAAACCCCGCTTTGGCGATGGCCGCCAGCTTTTCGGGGAATTCGCCGCTGATCGATACGGTTGCAATGGATGTGCGCATTGGCATGCCGTGTCTTATCGTGTCATAGCTCGCCATATTGCCTTCCTTTTCAGCCTTATGTACTGATTGGTTAATAAAGGGGACGCAGCCAGAGGCCAGCCCCGTCCAGGGAATGAAGCATGAGCAAAAGCACGACCTCCAAAGGCACCCGCGATACCCGGCAGGCGAAGCGCGATCCGGAAGGGGTGCGCCGGGATATTCTTTCCGTCGCGATGGAGGAATTTTCGCAGAATGGCCTGTCGGGCGCCCGGATCGATGAGATTGCGGCGCGCACGCGCACGTCCAAGCGCATGATCTATTATTATTTCGGCGACAAGGAAGGCCTTTACAAACGCGTGCTGGAGGAAGCCTATGCGCAGGTGCGCGGCGGCGAAGGCAGTCTTGAGCTGGATGATCTCGAGCCGGTCGCCGCACTTGAGAAGCTCTGTCGGTTTACCTTCGAGCACCACCGCCGCAACCCCGCTTTCGTGCGGATGGTGATGACGGAAAACATTCACCACGGCAGGCACATCAGGGTTTCCGAAGCGATCCGTAACGTCAACCGACCGGCCATTGAAATCATGCGCCGAATATTGAAGCGCGGGCAGGATGCCGGCGTGTTTCGGCCCGGATTGGACGCTCTTGAACTGCATTGGCAGATCAGTGCTTTGTCTTTTTACAACGTCTCGAACACGGAGACGTTTTCGTTCAATTTTGGCGACACGCTTTTTAGCGAGGCCGGCCAGGAAGCGCTGTCGGCGCATGTGGCGGAGATGTTGCTGCGCTATGTACTGATGCCCGAGCATATTACGCGGATCGGGAAAGGCGATTGATGAGGTGGCGCAGCGCCAC
Organism: Rhizobium sp. NFACC06-2; assembly: GCF_900101425.1. NCBI lineage: Bacteria > Pseudomonadati > Pseudomonadota > Alphaproteobacteria > Hyphomicrobiales > Rhizobiaceae > Rhizobium > Rhizobium sp. NFACC06-2. Next base: position 16,417 of record NZ_FMVA01000006.1, read on the forward strand.
CTCATAGCCATCGACGCCGAGGCCGGCGATCACGCCTTCGGCGCGGGTCGAGATATAGGAGTGGTGCCGGAAAACCTCGCGTTTGTGAATGTTGGAAATATGCACCTCGATTACCGGCCCCTCGAAGGTATTGAGCGCATCGAGGATTGCGACCGAGGTGTGGGTAAAGGCGCCGGGATTGATGACAATGCCCGCGGACTTGCCGCGGGCTTCGTGAATCCAGTCGATCAGCTCATATTCCCGGTTGCTCTGGGCAAAAAACAGATCGTGGCCCGCGGTTTCGGCGATCCCACGGCAATTGGCCTCGATATCGGCGAGCGTTTCATAACCATAGATTTCCGGCTGGCGCTGGCCGAGCAGGTTGAGGTTGGGACCGTTCAGAACAGTGAAAAGGCTCATGCGACGCCCTCCGCCATGCAAAGCTCGGTGAAATGCGCCGTCATGCGCCCGGCATTTGGCTCGCGGCCGCAGAACAGGCGGAATGCGCCGACGGCCTGAAACACCGTCATGCCGCCGCCGGGCAGGGCGCGACACCCCTTTTTCGCCGCCGTCGCCAATAGCTCGGTGACAAGCGGCATATAGACGATATCGGCCACCCAGTGCCGCCGTTCGATGAGATCGGCCGGAACCGGCATGCCGGGATGGGCCGGCATGCCCATCGGCGTGGCGTGGATCAGGCCATCGGCAAAGGGCAGGGAGGCGGCGGGGTCTTTGACGGCAAGTGCGCGGCCCTCGCCGAAGCGGGCATTGAGTTCCCGGGCCAGTTGCTCCGCCCTTGGGAAATCCCGGTCGAGAATGTCGAGACGGGCGATATCGAGCTTCAATGCGGCATGGGCCACCGCAACGCCAGCGCCACCCGCGCCGACCAGAAGCGCCCGGTCACGCCGCGCATCCGGCAGGCCGCGCACGAAGCTTTCGTAAAAGCCGTACCAGTCGGTGTTGTGGCCGATGCGGCGTCCATCCCGGAAGACGACCGTATTGACCGCGCCCAGCATGCGGGCATCGTCCGAAAGTTCGTGCAGGTGCGGAATAACGGCCTGCTTGAAGGGATGGGTGATGTTGGTGCCGGAAAAACCGCGCGCTTCCAGCTCGTCCAGCAGGTCGGGAAGGGCGCTCGGCGGCAGCTTTCGGGCGGTGACATCCACCAGCTCGTAGGAATAATCGAGGCTGTGCGCCGCCCCTTCGCGCATGTGCAGCGCGGGCGATTTGGAAAGCTGTATATCGGCGCCAATCAGGCCGACCTTGAAGGATGTTTTCTCTGTCATGTCAGGTGTCGCTCATCGGACGGTGTGGGAGAGGCGGGATTATTCCCGCCTGTCTTAAGAGCGCGCGAACCTCAGTGGTGGGCGAGAATTTCGCCGAGGAACGTGCGCGTGCGCTGGTGCTTGGGATCGCGGAAGAATTCTTCCGGCGGGCCTTCCTCGATGATCTCGCCTTCCGACATGAAGATCACCCGGTCGGCCACCTGCCGTGCAAAGCCCATTTCATGGGTCACGCAGATCATCGTCATGCCGTCGCGGGCAAGGCCGATCATGGTGTCGAGCACTTCCTTGACCATTTCCGGGTCGAGCGCCGAGGTCGGCTCATCGAACAGCATGGCCTTCGGCTCCATGCACAGCGCCCGGGCGATGGCCGCACGCTGCTGCTGGCCGCCGGAAAGCTGGGCCGGGTACTTGTCTGCCTGGTTGAGAATGCGCACGCGCTCCAGATATTTGCGTGCCGTCGCCTCCGCATCGGCTTTCGACACGCCCTTCACCCGCATGGGCGCGAGCGTGCAGTTTTCCATGATTGTCTTGTGCGGGAAGAGATTGAAGCTCTGGAACACCATGCCCACTTCGCGGCGAACCGCATCGATGGCGCGGCTGGAATCCGACAGCGTCGTTCCCTCGACCGTGATCTTGCCCTCCTGGATTTCCTCCAGATGGTTGATACAGCGGATGAGCGTGGATTTGCCCGAACCGGACGGCCCGCAAAGAACGATTTTTTCGCCTTTGCGAACCGTCATGTTGACGTTTTTAAGCGCGTGGAAGGCTCCATACCACTTTCCCACCCCTTCAAGGGCGATCAGCGGAGCCTGAGCGGCGGATTGCGGCATGGAACTTTCCTTCATGCTTTGGCAGCAGTGTTAGTTGACGGTGTAGGGAATGTCGGGAAGCGAAGCCGGGAACTGCGGCACCGGGCGCTTCATCCATTTTGCGTAGACTTTTTCGAGGTCGCCATTGGCCTTGATCTTGTCCAGATAGGCGTTCAGCGCTTCGTTCCAGTCCTTTTCGCCGGGGCGTGTGGCGGCGCTGTTGTAGAGGGTCACGAGGTCGAACTTCACCTCGTAATCCTTGCCGCCGGCAGCCGCGAGACGGTCGCCATAGAACTGGTTGCCACCGATCGCCTCGATCTGGCCCGACAGGATCGCCTGAATGGTGGCGGCGTCGTCATCGAAGCGAAGGATATTCGCCTTGGTGCCAGCCCCTGCGGTCAAGGCCGTGTCCATCGGGCTGGATTTCGGCGCTCCGACGGTCATTCCGGTCAGATCGTCGAAACCGGCGATCTTCTTGTCCTTGGTGGCATAGACCGACATGACATTATGCGCGTAGGGCTGTGCATATTGCACGTTCTTCGCCCGCTCCGGCGTCATTCCCATTGATGCGAACAGGGCGTCGACCTTGCCGGTGCGAAGCGAAGGGATGCGGTTTGCGACGGCAAGCGGCACGAATTCCACCTTCAGCCCCAGATAATCCGCAAATCCCCTTGCGAGGTCGGCGTCGTAACCCTCCTGAACGCCGGTGGAATTGATGAAACCCCAGGGCGCATTATCGCCCTGGATACCGATCACGACCTTGCCGCTGGCTTTTGCCTCGTCAAGCGTTCTCGCATCTGCCGCCACCGGCGTCAGAACCGGCAGCAAAGCTGCCGCCAGTCCCGCCGCAAAGGTTGCTCGCCAACCCGCCAGGGTTTTCAAGCTTCTCATTGTTTCCTCCTCCCAAATCCAGACGGAATCCGCCGTTACTTCACGGTGAACGGGATGTCGGGCAGGCTGTCCGGGAAGGCCGGGACTTCGCGCTTCATCCACTTGTCGTAGATCTTGGCGAGCTGGCCGTCGGACTTGATCTTGTCGAGGAAGGCGTTGACGGTTTCGTTCCAGTCCTTTTCGCCGGGGCGGGTGCCGGCGCCGTTGTAGAGCGTCGTCAGGTCGAATTTCGGTTCATATTTGCCTTCGGCAGCCTTGTTCAGGCGGTCGCCGTAGAACTGGTTGCCACCGACGACCTCGACCTGGCCTGAGATCAGCGCCTGAATATTGGCGGCATCATCGTCGAAGCGCAGGATATTGGCCTTGGAGCCGGCGCCGGCGGTGATTGCCGTATCCATGGCGCTGGACTTCGGAACGCCGACGGCGATACCGGTCAGATCGTCATAACCGCCGATCTTCTTGTCCTTGGGGCCGTAGACGGAAAGCACATTGCCGGCATAGGGCTTGGAATATTGAATGGTCTTGGCGCGTTCGGCCGTCATGCCCATGGTTGCGAACAAGAGGTCGACCTTGCCGGTCAGCAGTGCCGGGATGCGGTTCGCCACGGCGAGCGGTACGAACTCAACCTTGACGCCGAGATAATCGGCAAAGGCCTTGCCGATATCGGCATCGAGGCCATCCTGCACACCGCTGGAATTGACGAAGCCCCACGGCGAGTTGTCGCCCTGAATGCCGATGACGACCTTGCCCTTGGCCTTGGCCTCTTCCACCGTGCCGGCGAAAGCATCGACCGGTGCGACGAAGGGCAGGGCAACCGTTGCCGCGGCGAGCGCGAGCAGGGCGCGACGAGAGAATTTCATGCTGGTGGTTTTCATCTTTTGCTCCTCCTTACAAAGCTGATGAGGTCTTCATGGACTTAGCGGGTTGCGGTCTGCAGCCGCTTTTCAACGCTGGCGCCCCACAGGGAAAGCGGCCAGCAGATCAGGAAATAAATGACGCCGACGAGGGCGAAGACGGTGAGCGGGCGGAACGTCTGGTTGGAGACGATCTGGCCGGCGCGCGACAGCTCGACGAAGCCGACAATGGCCGCAAGCGAGGTGCCCTTGATGAGCTGCACGAGGAAACCGATGGTGGCCGGCAGCGAAATCTTGAAGGCCTGCGGCAGAACCACGTCCTTCATGCGCGATACGTAATGCAGGCCGAGCGCATTGGCGGCTTCCGTCTGGCCCTTCGGAACCGCCTGAATGCCGCCGCGCCAGATTTCGCCGAGGAAGGCGCTGGCATGCAGCGTAAAAGCGATGGCGACCGCAATCCAGGCATCGACATTGAGGCCCGCAAGCGCCACGCCGTAATAGACCACGAAAAGCTGCATCAGGAGTGGCGTGCCCTGAAAGACGGCGATGTAACCGGTGCTGGCGCGCTGGATCGCCGGGCTATCCGCGACGCGGGCAAGCGCCACGCAAAGGCCGAAGACGCCGCCGCCGATAAAGCCGATGATGGTCAGCGCAAGCGTCCATTTCAGGCCTTGCAGCAGGAAGAAGAGTTCGTTGGGACCGATGGATGCCATTGTCTTTTCCTCACTTGACCGGATAGCTGAAGGATGCGCGGGAGATGAGCGAGAAAATGCCCATCATCAGCGAGGAAATGACCAGATAAAGCAGCGTGATCGAGAAATAGACCTCGAAGGACCGGAAGGTATCCGCCTCGATCTTCTGCGCCACCGAGGTCAGCTCGTAAGCGGCGATCGAGGTGCAGACCGAGGTGGTCAGCGTCAGCATGATGAACTGGCTGGTGAGCGAGGGATAGACCGCCCGCAGCGCCGGCTTCAGGATGATGTGCCGGAAAATCTGCGCGCGGTGAAGGCCGAGCGCAAGTCCCGCCTCGACCTGGCCCTTGGGAATGGAATCGACCCCGCCGCGAATGATTTCAATCGCATAGGCGCCGCCGTTCAGAGCCAGCGCGATGATGGCCGTTACCGTCGGGTTGAGCTTGATGCCGATCTGCGGCAGGGCGAAGAAGATGAAGAATATCTGCACCAGAAACGGCGTGTTGCGGATAGTTTCCACAAAACCGATGACGAGGCCGCGCAGCAGCTTGAACCGCGAGCGGCGGGCGACAACGCCCAGAACGCCGATGACGGTGGCGAGCGACATGCCGGCAATCGCAAGGCCGATCGTCGCCAGACAGGCTAAAAGCAGCTCGGGAAGGCGGTCTATGACCGCCGAAAAATCGAGACTGTAAGACATTCTTCCTCCCAACCCGTTCGGGTCCGGACAGGCGTTTCGCCTTGTCCGCATTGCTTTGGAAACCTTGCGGCGCCAAAGCCCTCCATTTGTCGTTCACTGTCGCCGCAGGCTTCAAAACCCCTGTCGGCGGCAGGCTGTTAATTATAATGTTTGTACCAGTTAGTTCATTTTTGTGTCAAGCGGCATGTCCGGTTAAAAAGCAGCTTTCATGCTGTTTTTTCATTTTCTGGATTTCTGAATAAAGTCTTTTTTATCAATGACTAATGCGGAAAAGCGCAATCACTTCCCGCGCGTCGTCGCATCGTCTCCGGCTGATGTTCGGCAGTGCCCGAAAACCCAGTTTGCACACGAAATCGACCGGCCTTGCGGCTAGTTTTCGCCTGTACCCAGCCTGTCTATCTGCTCGGCCAATCGCCCGGCGATCAGCAGCGAGGCGCCCGTTGCCGTCACCATTTGCGGCAGCGACAGCCATTCCAGCATCCAGCCCGCGCCGGACCGTTCCTGTTCGTGCACGAGCGACTGGTGCAGGGCGGATATCTGCACGGCATTGAAGCGTGCGAGCGTCACCAGCGTTTCGGCATTGACCGGGTTCTGTTTGTGCGGCATGGCCGAGGATCCGCCGCCGCCGGAGAGGCGGATTTCCGCACCGAGTTCGGCCATCAGCGCAATATCCTGCCCGAACTTGCCGAGCGCGCCGGTGATCAGCGAGAGCAGACTGGCGAATTCGGCGATGCCGTCGCGCTGGCTCTGCCATTGCGGCCTGTCGGCAAGGCCGAGCCGTTTTGCGAGATCGGCACGCACCGCTGCGGCATTGTCGCCAAGCTTTTCCAGCGTGCCGGCCGCCCCGCCGAATTGCAGGGCGAAGCCGCTCTGCGCAAAACTTTCGAGCCGCAGCAGGTGGCGTTCCAGCGGCGCGGTCCAGCTCGCCGCACGGTCGGCGACGGTGATGCCGATGGCGGCCTGCATGCGGGTATAGCCGGTCAGCGGGTTGTGGCCGTCGCGGGAGGCAAGGTCTCCCAGCGTATCGATCAGGCCGCCGAGCCGGGCGGTGATGATTTCCGTCGCAGCCTTCAGCCGCAGCATCAGGCTGGTGTCAATGACATCCTGGCTGGTGGCGCCGAAATGCACCCTTTCCGCCGCCTGACCGGCGACCGCCGCGCGCATCTGCCGGATGAGTTCGGGAACCACGACGCCGTCCTTCGCGACGCCATGGCGAAGCGCGGTCATATCGGCGGCAAAGTCCGAAAGCCGCGAAACGATCGTTTCCGCCGCATCCTCGGGAATGATGCCGGCCTGCGCTTCCGCCTGCGCCAGCCCCGTCTCGAAACGGATCATGGCGTCGATATCCGCTCTTGCCGAAAACAGCTCGACGATCTCGCTGTCGCCGAAGAGGCCTGACAAAAACGGATGCTCGAAGGGGGAAAGGCTCATCTTCCGTCTCGCTTTCTTTTGCGCGATATGCGTCAGATATCGAAAAACACGGTTTCGCCTTCGCCCTGAAGGCGTATATCGAAACGATAGACGTTGCCTTCCTCCTTTTGGGCGACAAGCGTGGCGATGCGGCTTTTCTGCTCGATGCGGGCAAGAACCGGGTCGGCGGCATTGGCCTCCTGTTCTTCCGGGAAATACATGCGGGTCTGCAGGCCGATATTGATGCCGCGTGCGACGATCCAGAAGGTGATGTGCGGCGCCATCGGCCGGCCATCGCGGAACGGCACTTTGCCCGGCTTGATGGTTTCGAAGACGAATTCGCCCGTATCCATGTCGCCGGGCGAGCGGCCCCAGCCGATGAAATTCGGATCTGCCTTGCCCCGCGTTTCGCTGGGGCTGTTGTAATAACCGTCGGTATCGGCCTGCCAGATTTCGATCAGCGCGTCCTTCAGCGTGATGCCCGCACCGTCATAGACCGTGCCGCGCACGCTGATGCGTTCGCCGCGGGCCTTGTCGTTATAAAGCGGACCGGAGCCGAGATCCTTCTCGAACACGCCTTCGATGCCGACGAAATTCGGCGTGCAGCCGATATGCACGTAAGGGCCTGCCGTCTGCGAGGCGGTTTCCTTGAGATAGTTGAGCGGCTGAACCATGGTCAGTTGCCCTCCATGCGGTTTTCGAAAAGGGTCGAGCGGCGGCCGCGCAGAACGATATCGAACTTGTAGGCCAGCATGTCCATCGGCAGCGTCGCATTCATGTCCAGCGGCGCGATCAGTCTTCTGATCGCATCCTCGTCCGGAATGGTCTTGACGATCGGACATTTCCAGATCAGCGGGTCGCCTTCGAAATACATCTGGGTGATGAGCCGCTGGGCGAACCCGTGGCCGAAGACCGAGAAGTGAATATGGGCCGGCCGCCAGTCATTGACGCCGTTCGGCCAGGGATAAGCGCCGGGCTGGATGGTCTTGAACCAGTAATAGCCGTTCTCATCCGTGATCGTGCGGCCGACGCCGCCGAAATTCGGATCGATGGCGGCGAGGTAGCTTTCCTTCTTGTGGCGGTAACGGCCGCCGGCATTGGCCTGCCAGAATTCCACCAGCGCGCCATCCACGCCGCGGCCGCGCTCGTCCAGCACCCGGCCGTGCACCAGAATGCGTGGCCCGACCGGCATTTCGCCGGGGCGGGCATAGTTGAGGATGAGGTCGTTATCCAGCGGGTTCAGCATGCCATGGCCGAAGACCGGGCCGGTGATTTCGCTCTTGGTGCCTTCCAGCGAAATCAGCGCGCGCTGCGGCGAACGCAGGATCGAGGTTTTGTAGCCGGGCGCATAGGCGAGTGGATGGATGTCGCGGTTGCGCGCGAAGAACGGTCCGGTTTCCGGCGGCTGGTTGCTCATTTCGTCTCCTCCTCATCGCCAGAATTATCAGTGCCAGAATTATCACGGGAACTATCGGCTTTCATGCTGGCCAGGGCAAGCTTGGCGATTTTGAAAGCGTGATTGGCGGCGGGCACGCCGGCATAGATCGCCACATGCAGCAGCGCCTCGCGAATATCCGCCTCGGTGGCGCCGGTATTGGCGGTGGCGCGCACATGCATGGCCAGCTCTTCGTCCTGCCCGAGTGCGGCGAGCAGGGCGATGGTGACCATCGAGCGCTCGCGCTTCGTCCAGTGATTGCCGGACCACACCGTGCCCCAGGCGGCTTCGGTGATGAGCTGCTGGAAAGGCTGGTCGAAACCGGACGTCATGGTTTGCGCGCGGTCGACATGGGCGTCGCCGAGCACGGAGCGGCGGGTTTTCATGCCCTGTTCGAAACGTTCGTTCTTGTCAATATGGTCCGCCATCGGTCAATGCTCCGGCAAGGTCTTGAGAAAAATGCACGCCGCCTGCGCGTAGGTGAGCGGCTGTTCAAGGCAGGGAATATGGCCGCAGCCGGCAATGGTGATAAAGCGGCTTGCGGGAATGAGGCCGGCCAGCGATTGCACCAGTTCCGGCGGTGTTGAGCCGTCCTGATCGCCCGCCACACAAAGCGCCGGCACGGCGATGCGCCCGGCCTCTTCGGTAAAATCCGCATCGCGGATGGCGGCGCAGGTGCCGCTGTAACCGGCGTCCGGCTGTTGCGAGAGCATGTTGCGCGCGCCGGCATAGGCGGCATTGTCAGGCTTGCGGAAGGCGGGTGTGAACCAGCGCTCCATGACGGGATCGACCAGTGAGACGAGGCCGTCTGCGGCGATCTTGTCGATGCGGGCGTTCCACATCTCGGCTGTGCCGATCCTGTGGGCAGTGTTGCTGAGCACGAGTGCGCGCACCAGATCGGGGCGGCGGGCATAAAGCCCCTGCGCAATCAGGCCGCCCACCGACAGGCCCCAGATGATCGCGCTCTTCACGCCAAGATGATCGAGCAGCGCGATCAGATCGCCGGCATGATCGTCGATGGAATAGGGAGCGCGCCCGACATCCGAGAGCCCGTGGCCGCGCTTGTCGTGCAGCACATAGGCATAATCATCGCCGAGCGCTTCGATCACCGCATCCCAGATGCGGAAATCGGTGCCGAGCGAATTGATGAAGGCGATGACCGGCTTGCCTGTGTCCAATCCCTTGACGCGGTAATGGATCACGGTCTCGCCGCAGCGCAGAAAATGCATGATGTGCTCCTCCTGCCGGGGATATTGCAAGCGGGTTCCGGTTAAGTAAAATGACATTATCGATGAAAATCATAACCTGTGGATTATATGAGCGATGGTCGATCAACGTATCAAGTTCCGCCACCTGCAGACTTTCGTGGAGGTGGCGCGGCAGAAAAGCGTCATCCGGGCTGCGGAAATCCTGCATGTCAGCCAGCCGGCCGTGACGAAGACGATCCGTGAACTGGAAGATATTCTCGGCGTCTCCCTGTTCGACCGGGAGGGACGCGGCATCCGCATCAGCCGTTATGGCGAGGTGTTCCTGCGCCATGCCGGCGCGACGATGACGGCGCTCAGGCAGGCAGTCGATTCGGTATCGCAGGAGGCGGCGCGCGCCGGTCCGCCGGTGCGGGTCGGCGCTCTGCCTACGGTGTCTGTTCGCATCATGCCGAAGGCGATGGCCGGCTTTCTGGCGGAAAAGACCGGCAGCCCGGTAAAGATCGTCACGGGCGAAAACGCCGTGCTGCTGGAACAATTACGGGTCGGCGATCTCGATCTTGTCGTCGGCCGTCTGGCCGCGCCGCAGAAAATGGCGGGTTTTTCCTTTGAGCATCTCTATTCGGAAAAGGTCCGCTTCGTGGTGCGCGCCGGGCACCCGCTGTTGTCACCCGGCGTTTCGGTGTTCGATCACCTGCATGAATATCCGGTGCTGATGCCGACACGCCAATCGGTCATCGGCCCCGTCGTCGAGCAGTTCCTGATCGCCAACGGCGTTCCGGCCCTGCCGATACGCATCGAAACCGTGTCCGACGCCTTCGGCCGCGCCTTCCTGCGCACCAGCGATGCGATCTGGATCATCTCGGAAGGCGTGGTGGCGGCGGATGTGGCGGATGGTATTCTGGCTATCCTGCCGGTCGAAACTGGCGATACCAGCGGCCCGGTGGGGCTGACGGTGAGGGCCGATACGCAGCCCTCGCTGCCGCTTTCGCTGCTGATGCAGGCCATCCGCGAGGCGGCGGGCGAGTTGCTGGATGGTCGGGCTGAAGGGTGAACGCACTCTCGACGTCATCCTCGGCCTTGTGCCGAGGATCTAATCACATCGAGTAAAATCACGACGTTGCAGATCCTCGGGACAGGCCCGAGGATGACGCCGACACAAGTGGCGTGGCCCCTAATAGGGAAGCCCCACATAATTCTCCGCAAGCGCGGTGGAAGCGGCGCGCGACTGCACGAGGTAATCCAGCTCCGCTTCCTGAATGCGCTGGCCGAAATCTCCCGTATCGGGAAAACGGTGCATCATCGTCGTCATCCACCAGGAAAAGCGTACGGCCTTCCAGACGCGGGAAAGCGCCTTCTGCGAATAGCCGTCGATGCCGGCCTCGGACTTCTCGCGATAAAATTCGATCAGCGCCTCGCTCAGATAATGCACATCGCTGGCGGCGAGGTTGAGACCCTTCGCGCCCGTCGGCGGCACGATGTGGGCGGCATCTCCGGCCAGAAACAGCCTTCCGAACCGCATCGGTTCACAGACGAAGGACCGGAGCGGTGCGATGGATTTTTCAAATGACGGACCGGTTACCATCACATCCGCATGGTTTTCCGGCAGACGACGGCGGATTTCATCCCAGAAGCGCTCGTCGCTCCAGTCCTCCGGCCGGTCATCCAGCGAACATTGAATGTAATAACGGCTGCGGGTGTGCGAGCGCATGGAACAGAGCGCAAAACCGCGCGGGTGGTTGGCATAGATGAGTTCATGGTTGACCGGCGGCACTTCGGCCAGAATGCCGAGCCAGCCGAAAGGATAGACCTTCTCGAATTCCTTGATGGCGCCTTGCGGCACGGATTTGCGGCTGACCCCGTGGAAGCCGTCGCAGCCGGCGATGAAATCGCAATCGATCCGGTGGGTTACGCCGTCTTTCTGATAGGTGACATAGGGGCTGGCGCCATCGAAATCATGCGGTTCGACATTGCCGGCATCGTAGATGGTAACAAGGTTTGCCGCTTCGCGGACATCCATCAGGTCATGGGTCACTTCGGTCTGGCCATAGACCATCACATGGCTGCCGCCGGTCAGGTCGAAGAGATCGATACGGTGGTCGCGGCCGTCGAAGGTCAGCGAAAATCCGTCATGCGGCAGGCCTTCCCGGTGCAGGCGCTTATCCGCGCCGACCTTTTCCATGAGTTGCACCGTGCCTTCTTCCAGCACGCCGGCGCGGACACGGCCGAGGATGTAATCCTTGCTGACCCGGTCGAGAATGACGGTCTCGACGCCTTCTCTGGCCAGAAGCTGGCCAAGCAGAAGTCCTGAAGGGCCGGAGCCGATGATGACGACCTGGGTGCGCATTTGTTTCCTCCCGAACTTGTCTCCTATCAAGAAATTGACCAAGGGACGCGGCAAGCTCAATGGACTTTCTGATCGGCAAATTGCACAATCCGACCATTGTGCGGAGGAGCAGAGGAACATGCGGCTTGCTGCGAGTGAGGGTTTGTATGGCGAAGAAGCGGTGCAAGGCACTGATTTCCGCTTTCATTGCGAGACGCTTTTTTCGAGAAGCAGCCTTCACCGCTTTGAAATCGGCCTGCACCGTCACGCTGCGTTTCAGCAAATCTTGTACATTTGGGGTGGCGAGGGCGATGCGCTGCTGGATGGCCGCATTGAGGCGATCCGCCCGCCGGTCGCCATTGTCGTGCCGCCGGGGTTCGAGCACGGATTCCGGTTTTCGCGCGATATTGGCGGGGTGATCGTTACCGTGCTGCCGGGCGCCCTGCCGGCTTCGGTGCAGGCGCTGTTGCTGCGGAATTTCCAGCGGCCTGTCCTGTTGCCGTTGCGGGATTTTGCCGATGGCGAACGTCTGCGCAGCGGGTTCGAACAGATTTCCGCCGAATATGAAACACGCGAAACGGGCCGGGATGCCATCATCGAAGGTCAACTGGCCATCGTAACGGCGCTTCTGGCGCGGGCGGCGCGGCCGCTTCTGGAAGGAACCGGCGAAGGTCTGGCGGAGCAGCGTTTCGAACTTTTGCTGTCACTGATTGCACGCCATATTCGCGAGCCGCAAAAGGCGGAGTTTTATGCGAAGAAGCTCGGTCTTTCCGAGACGCATCTCAACCGTCTGGTCCGTTCCGTTTCCGGCCTCAGCCTGCAGCGGCTGATCGCTAAGCGTCAGATCGAGATCGCCCAGCAGGAGCTGATCTTTACCGTTTCCAGCGTGCAGATGATTGCGGAGGGGCTGGGTTTTGCCGATCCGGCCTATTTTAACCGCTTCTTCAAGCGCGAGACCGGCATGACCCCGCGCGCCTGGCGGCTGGCGGAGCAGCGGAAAATGGGGGATTCCGGGGCGCGGCAGGCGCCGCTTCAGACCAGCATTCTTGCCAGTTCCCGCTGAACGGCAAGAAGCGCGGGCAGGTATCGCGCCACGAGGTCCTCCATTGAGGCGACCGAGGCGGCGAGCCCGACATTGAGGGCGGCAACCGTCTGGCCGCGTATGGTTTTCAGCGGCACTGCAATGGAGCGAAGGCCGATCTCGACCTCCTGATCGATCAGCGCATAACCGCGGTGGCCGGTGGCCTCGATTTCGGCGAGCAGGGCGTCCATGGCAATAATGGTCTTTTCCGTGCGCGCCACCAGCCGGGAGGCTTCGAGAATGTCGCGCTGCCGCTCGGCTGTCTGCGCCGAAAGAAGAACGCGGCCCATGGAGGTGCAATAGGCGGGCAGGCGCGAACCCGGCATCAGCGCAATAGACATGACCCGCTGCTGCGCGGCGCGGGCGACATAAACAATCTCGGTCTCATCCAGAATGGAAACGGAGGTGCTCTGGCCGATCTCTTCGGAAAGGCGGTCGAGCAGCGGCTGCACGATGCGCGGCAGCGGCATGGTGGCCAGACAGCCGGTGCCGAGGCGCAGCACCTTTGGCGTCACGGTAAAGAACTTGCCGTCATAAGCGGCATAACCGAGTTCCGAAAGCGTCAGCAGGCAGCGCCGCGTCGTGGCACGGTCCAGCCCGGCAATCTCGGCGGCATCGGAAATCGACAGGCGCGGCCGTTCGGCGCTGAAGGCCTCGATGACCCGTAATCCCTTGGCGAGACCGCCCATCATATCTCTTTCGCTGACAGCCATGTCGCGGCTCCATTTGTGCGATATACGAACAAAAATCATATAGCGCACAAAAACCTTGCCGTCGAGGCGGTTTCGGATTTACCTCACGGTCAGGCAGCCTTGCGGGTTCCATCCGTCCGGCTGGATGGAGGTTTTAATGGACAAGACAATCAAGAGCGCGGAAGAGGCGCTTTCCGGCATCGGTGACGGTGCAACGATCATGATCGGCGGTTTCGGCGGCTCCGGTGCGCCCATCGAACTGATCCATGCGCTGATCGACAAGGGCCCGAAGAACCTGACGGTCATCAACAATAATGCCGGCAACGGCCGCATCGGCATCGCCGCGATGATCGACGCCGGCATGGTCAAAAAGATGATCTGCTCCTTCCCGCGCTCTTCCGATCCGCGCGCTTTCACCGACCGGTATCTGGCCGGCGAAATCGAGTTGGAACTGGTGCCGCAGGGCACGCTTGCCGAGCGCATCCGCGCCGGCGGTGCCGGCATTCCGGCCTTCTACACCCCCACCGGCTTCGGCACGGAACTGGCGGAAGGCAAGGTCATCGCGGAATTCGACGGCCGGTCCTACGTGCAGGAACGCTGGCTGAAAGCCGATTTCGCCATCGTCAAGGCCGAGCTTGGCGATACCTATGGTAACCTCACCTACAACAAGGCGGGTCGCAATTTTAACCCGCTGATGTGCATGGCCGCAAAGACCACCATCGCGCAGGTCTCGAAGATCGTTGAAGCCGGGGAGATCGATCCGGAGCATGTCGTCACGCCCGGCATTTTCGTGAACGGCGTCGTGGAAATCCCCGATCCGCAACAGGAAGAAGTCCTCATTCGCGCGGGAGTAGCCTACGCATGACCCAGACCATCGACACCCACGAAGACATCAAGCTTTCCAACGCCCAGATCGCATGGCGCGCGGCGCAGGACATCGAGGATGGCGCTTACGTCAACCTCGGCATCGGCTTTCCGGAAATGGTGGCGCGTTACCAGCCGCCCGGCCGTCAGGCGATCTTCCATACCGAAAACGGCATCCTGAATTTCGGCGAAGCGCCGCCGGAAGGCGAAGAGGACTGGAACCTCATCAATGCCGGCAAGAAGGCCGTGACGCTGAAGCCGGGTGCGGCCTTCTTCCACCATGCCGACAGCTTCGCCATGGTGCGCGGCGGGCATCTGGATGTGGCGATCCTCGGGGCCTATCAGGTGGCGCAGAATGGCGATCTCGCCAATTGGCGCGTTGGCTCCAAGGGTGTGCCGGCCGTCGGCGGCGCGATGGATCTGGTGCATGGCGCCAAGCAGGTCTTCGTCATCACCGAACATGTGACCAAGAACGGCGAACCGAAGCTCGTTGAAAAATGCGCTTTTCCGCTGACCGGTGTTGGCTGCATCACCCGCATTTATACCAGCCATGCTGTCATTGACGTGGTGGATGGCCGTTTCGTGCTGCGTGAAAAACTGCCGGCGATGACCGTCGATGAATTGCAGGCCATGACCGGCGCGCCTTTGGCGGTCGATGGCGAGGTTGCCGATCTCGTCGCCCCGGAACTTTGAGGAAAAACCGATGACCGATGCATTCATCTGCGACTATATCCGCACGCCCATCGGCCGCTTCGGCGGCGCGCTTTCTTCGGTGCGAGCCGACGATCTCGGGGCGGTGCCGCTGAAGGCGCTTGTCGAGCGCAACCCGTCCGTCGACTGGGAAGCCGTCGAGGATGTGATCTTCGGTTGCGCCAACCAGGCGGGCGAAGATAACCGCAACGTCGCACGCATGTCGCTGCTGCTCGCCGGCCTGCCGGTTTCGGTGACCGGAACGACGATCAACCGGCTGTGCGGTTCGGGCATGGATGCCCTCATCGCAGCCGCCCGCGCGGTGAAATCGGGCGAAGCGGAGCTGATGGTCGCGGGTGGCGTCGAAAGCATGAGCCGCGCGCCTTTCGTTCTGCCGAAGGCGGAGAGCGCCTTTTCGCGCAACGCCGAAATCTACGACACAACCATCGGCTGGCGTTTCGTCAACCCGCTGATGAAGGCGCAATATGGCGTCGATTCCATGCCGGAAACCGGCGATAACGTCGCCATTGACTATCAGGTCTCCCGCGAGGATCAGGACGCCTTTGCCGTTCGCAGCCAGCAGAAGGCGGCTGACGCGCAGGCCAATGGCCGTCTTGACAGGGAAATCGTGTCCGTGACCATCCCGCAGCGCAAGGGCGATCCGCTGGTGGTGTCGAAGGATGAGCATCCGCGTGCCACGAGCCTTGAAGCGCTGGCGAAGCTGAAGCCGGTCAACAGGCGCGAGGGCGCAACGGTGACGGCGGGCAATGCGTCCGGCGTCAATGACGGTGCCGCCGCACTCATCGTCGCATCGGCGGAAGCCGCGAAGAAATACGGGCTGACGCCGATTGCCCGCATTCTCGGCGGTGCCGCCGCCGGCGTGCCGCCGCGCGTCATGGGCATCGGCCCGGCCCCGGCCTCCGCGAAGCTGCTGGCCCGGCTCGGGCTGAAGCAGGAGCAGCTCGACGTAATCGAGCTGAACGAGGCTTTCGCCAGCCAGGGCCTTGCGACGCTGCGCCAGCTTGGCATTGCGGATGACGATGCGCGGGTGAATGCCAATGGCGGCGCCATCGCGCTCGGCCATCCGCTCGGCATGTCCGGCGCGCGCATTGCCGGCACGGCGGCGCTTGAACTTTCGCTGACCGGCAAGCGTCTTGCGCTCGCCACCATGTGCATCGGCGTCGGGCAGGGTATCGCCATGGCGCTGGAAAGGGTCTGATTGTCTGGCGGCATTCGACATCGCCAAAACGGTGCGAATGCCGCTGCCTCGATTTCTTCTTGAGCGACTTCTGCTCGTCCGGCACTCGGTTGGCGATTCTCTCGCCTTGGTACCTCCCTCATTCCTGTGCCTGTCACAGGAAACCAGCCGACGCGCGTCTGCGCGGCGCAGGGAGTCTTTTCAGCCCAAGGACTTGGGCTGGCTGGATCGCTGTGACAAGCACAGAGATGAGGGGAGGAGGCGTGCTGGGCCAAGCAAGCCGGCCCTGCGATGCAGGGCCCCGGTCGATTATTTCCTGATAAAGTACTCCACGCTCTTATCCCTCTGCACATGTTGGATTCCATCATGATCCGTGACATGTTTTGCGAGATATGACAGGAATCTTTCCGTCTACGGGGTGTCCGCATGAAACGTCCGACCATCACAGATGTTGCGACAGCCGCCGGCGTCAGCGTCGCCACCGTCGACCGGGTGCTGAACGGTCGCCTGCCGGTGCGGGAGGAAACCGCGCGGCGGGTGTTCGAGGCGGCGGAGAAGATCGGTTTCCATGCTACCAACATCATTCGCCAGCGGATGCTGGCCGATCTGCCGTCCTATAGTCTCGGCATCATCCTGCGCAAGGAACGGCATGCCTTCTACCAAACCTTTGCCGACGAGCTGGAGCTTGCGGCGCGCAACGTCCGGGATCGCCATCTCAATCTGCGCATCGAATTTGCCCAGTCGGGCGAGCCGAGCGAGCTTGCGGCCCTTCTGACGGGCATGAAGGGCCGCGTGCAGGCCGTGGCGGCCACCGGCCCGGACCATCACGATGTCACCGCCGCCGTCGAGGCCCTGAAGGCGAAGGGCATTCCGACATTTTCGCTGCTTTCGGATTTCGCGCAGGGGGTGCGGGAAGCTTATCTCGGCGCCAACAACATGAAAGTCGGGCGCACGGCGGCCTGGATGATCTCGCGGCTGGCGCGCAGCAGGGGCAAGGTGCTTCTGCTGCTTGGCGGCCACCGTTTTCACGGTCATTCGCTGCGCGAAACCGGCTTTCGCAGCTATATGCGGGAATATGCGCCGGAATTCGAGGTGATGGATGCGCTGATCACGCTGGAAACCCGGCGGTTGACCTATGAGCTGGTGATGGACACCATCGCCAAGCACAAGGATCTTGTCGGCATCTATTGTATCGGCGGCGGCATGGAAGGCGTTATCGAGGCCCTGCAGCAGGAAAACCGGCAGGAGGCCATCGTCTGTCTTGTGAATGAACTGACGCCCGAATCCCGTCAGGCGCTGCTGGAAAAGCGTATCAGCGGCATATTCCAGACGCCGCTCCGTGAATTGTGCACGGACCTCATCGCCACCATGGTTCACAGCATCGAACATGGCATGGCGGAAACGCCGGGACAGCGGTTTGTACCCGCCCATCTGTGGGTTCCTGAAAGCCTTTGATGGTTTGATAGATTCTATCATAAATTCGGCATCTCTTTCTATCAGCCTTGATGGTTTCGGTTGCCGCTGACCCGTTGACGCCGGGCCGGGACTGGGAAATCTTGCCTGCGTGTGGAGCGGGCAGGAGGCTGATCCACGATAATAACGATGTTTCGGATTGCTTCAGGCTGCGGACTTGTCTTCGCGGCGACGGGTATTCTTTGCCGGCAAATGGTGGCGGCGCGATGGGCGCTGGACCGTGCAGCCGGTTCTTTTCAAGGGTTTTGGAGGAGAACGACATGAAAAGACATTTCGCGATTGCAGCGCTCGCCACCATGCTGGCGACGACCGCCTCGGCGGAAACCATCGGCGTTTCGATGGCCCTGTTCGACGATAATTTCCTGACCGTGCTGCGCAACGGCATGATCGATTATTCCAAGGGCATGAGCGGCGTTTCGCTGCAGATCGAGGATGCCCAGAACGATGTTGGCAAGCAGTTGAGCCAGGTGCAGAACTTCGTTGCCGCCGGCGTCGACGCCATCATCGTCAACCCGGTGGATACGGATGCGACCGTGGCGCTTTCGCAGGCTGCCGCTGCCGCCGGCATTCCGCTCGTTTATGTCAACCGCCAGCCGGTCAACCTCGACAGCCTGCCGGAAAAACAGGCCTTCGTTGCCTCCGATGAAAAGCAGTCCGGCACCCTGCAGACGCAGGAAGTCTGCCGCCTGCTGAAGGCGGCCGGCAAGGCGGAAGCGAAGGCGGTGGTGATGATGGGCGAGCTTTCCAACCAGGCGGCCCGCATGCGCACGCAGGATATCAAGGATGTGGTGGCAACGTCCGATTGCAGCTTCATCAAGCTTGTCGAGGAGCAATCCGCCAACTGGTCGCGCACGCAAGGCTCGGACCTGATGACCAACTGGCTTTCGGCCGGGGTGCAGTTCGATGCCGTCATTTCCAACAATGACGAAATGGCCATCGGCGCTATTCAATCTCTGAAGGCGGCTGGCCGGTCGATGGACAGTGTCATCATCGCCGGCATCGACGCCACGCAGGACGCGCTTGCCGCCATGGCGGCGGGTGATCTGGATGTGAGCGTTTTCCAGAATGCCGCCGGGCAGGGCAAGGGTGCCCTGGATGCGGCGCTGAAACTCGCCAAGGGCGATTCGGTCGACAAGAAGGTCTTCGTTCCCTTCGAGCTGGTGACGCCGGCGAACCTCAAGAACTATCAGGCCAAGAATTGAGCCGTGGCCTCGCCCAGGCGGATTCTCCGCTCCCGGGGAGCGCCGCCGGGCGGGCCGAACGCGCCGGAGCCGGTGGAATGGCCGGCTCCGGCGACACAGGATGATGCAACCAGCGGCGATTTCCGCGGGAGGAAACCTTGAAAAAATTACTAATGGCGACGGCGCTCTGCATTTTCGCAACGCCTGCCCTTGCCGAGACCCGTGTTGCGGTCTCCATGACATCGTTCGACAATCCGTTCCTGACGATTTTGCTGAACGGCATCAGGGCTGAGGCCGGGCGTGACAAGAACATCGAGCTTCTGGTGGAGGACGCCCAGCTTGATCCTTCGAAACAGCTCAATCAGGTGCAGAATTTCATCGCCAACGGTGTCGATGCGATCATCGTCAATGCCGTGGATGGCGATGCCACCTCGGCGATCACCAAGGCCGCATCCGCCGCAAAAATCCCGCTCGTCTATGTCAATCACCCGCCGGCAGAACTCGAAACCGGCCTGCCTGATGGCACGGCCTTCGTCGGTTCTAACGAACTCGATTCCGGCACCATGGAGGCGGAAGCCGCCTGCAAGCTGATGGGCGGCAAGGGCAAGGCCGTGATCCTGATGGGACCATTGGAAAACCACGCGGCGCTGGTGCGCACCAAGGATGTGGAAACGGTGTTTGCCCGGCCGGACTGCAAGATCGAAATCCTCGAAAAGCAGACGGCGAACTGGAGCCGCACGCAGGCGCAGGACCTCGTTTCCTCCTGGCTGACGGCGGGCATCCAGTTCGATGCCGTCATCGCCAATAATGATGAAATGGCGATCGGCGCCGCGCAGGCGCTGAAGGCGGCGGGCGTTTCCATGAAGGATGTCGTCATCGCCGGCATCGACGCCACGCCTGACGGTCTTGCCGCCATGCAGGCCGGCGACCTCGATATCACCGTCTACCAGAATGCGACGAAGCAGGGCGAGGTCTCGGTTCAGACGGCGGTGAAGGCCGCTGCCGGGCAAGGCACCGAGAAGACGCTTTGGGTGCCCTTTGAACTCGTCACCCCGGAAAATATGTCCGCCTACGCCAGATAAGCGGGGGCTTCGGCCCGGTCCATCTATCACTCCACTGGAAACAGCCATGAAACATACGCTCGACCCCCACATGTTCCGACACCTTTCGCTGGCCGAGACCTGCCGCAAGGTTGCCGAACTCGGTTATGATTACGTCGAACTTTCACCCCGTCTGGATTTCCTCTCCTGGTGGACCCGGCCGAAGGTCTATCCCGAACGCGTCGCCGAATTCAAAAAGGCGCTGAAGGACCATGGTGTCGGCCTTGCGACGCTGCAGCCCATGTATCGCTGGGCAAGCCCCTATCTGGACGAATGGGAGGTGGCGATCGACAACTGGAAACGCGCCATCGAGATTGCGGTCGAAATGGAATGCCCGATGTTCGTTTCGGAATTCGGCCGCGGCGGTTCGCCGGATCGCAGCCTTAACGACCGTTCCGGCCTGCATCGGCCGGAAACCTGCGAAGCGCAGTTCTTCCGCGCCATGGATATTCTCGTGCCGATCCTTGAACGGGAAGGTCTGGTGCTGTCGCTGGAGGCCCATCCCGAAGACTGGATCGAGGAGATCGCGCCGGCCATCGACATCATCAAGACCATCAATTCCAAGGCGGTAAAGGCCTCCTTCATCGCGCCGCACACGTTCTTCTACGGGCCGGACATGGTGGCGAACCTGCGTGCGACCGAGGGCCATCTGGTGCATGTGCGCCTTGCCGATACCTATGACCACAACAAGTCGTCGCAGCTGCGCTACATCGTCAATCCCCCCGGTTCCAAGGTCAGGGTGCACCAGCACACCGATTTCGGCCAGGGCGAGATCGACTGGGAAACCTTCTTTGCGACGCTCGCCGACATGAAATTCGACGGCGTGCTCTCGAACTGCGTGTTTGCCTGGGAAGATCGTGTCGATGAAAGCGCGCGGTTCATGCTCAGCGAAACCCGGCGATACGTCGCCAAATACTGGAAATGAGGTTTTTCAAATGACTGTCAGAATTGGTGTCGTCGGCACCGGCGCAATCGGGCGTGATCATGCCCGCCGTATCAACAAGGTTCTGGGCGGCGCGAAGATCGTTGCGCTGAGCGACGTCAACCGCGCCTCCGCCGAGGCGGTCAAAAACGACATCGCCCCGGATGCCGTCGTTTTCGCTACCGGTGAAGAGCTGATCGCATCGCCGGATGTGGATGCCGTGCTCGTCACCTCATGGGGCGCAACCCATGAGCAATATGTGCTGGCGGCAATCGCCGCCGGCAAGCCGTGTTTCTGCGAAAAACCGCTGGCGACAACGGCGGAAGGCGCAAGACGCATCGTCGACGCCGAGGTGGCGCATGGCAGGCGGCTGGTTCAGGTGGGCTTCATGCGCCGATATGACGCCGGTTACGTGGCGCTGAAACAGGCCGTCGATAGCAGGATCGGCGCGCCGATCATGGTGCACGCCGCCCACCGCAACCCGGCGGTTCCGGAGCAATATGTCACCCCGATGGCGATCCATGACACGATGATCCATGAGATCGACGTGCTGCGCTGGCTGCTCGACGATGACTATGTTTCGGCGCGGGTTCTCTTTCCCCGTTCGGCGGCCAGAAGCCATGCGCGGCTGAAGGACCCGCAGATCGTCATTCTGGAGACGGCGAAGGGCACGATCATCGACGTCGAAATCTTCGTCAATTGCCATTATGGCTACGATATCCAGTGCCAGGTGGTGGGCGAGGACGGCATTGCCAGCCTGCCGGAGCCGATGTCGGTGCAGACCCGGCTCGGCGCCAAGCTGCAGAACGACATCCTGACCGACTGGAAAGACCGGTTCATCGCCAGCTACGATGTGGAATTGCAGGACTTCATCCATGCGGCGGCGAAGGGCACGGCATCGGGACCCAACTCCTGGGACGGCTACGTGGCCGCCATCACCTCCGACGCCTGCGTGGCCGCGCAGGAAACGGACGGGGCAGCAGTTGAAATCAAGCTTCCCGCCCGTCCCGCCCTTTATCAGTGAGGTCTTTCATGCGTTTTGCCATCAACCACATCACCGCGCCGAAGCTTTCCCTTGAGGCGTTCTTTGCGACGGCCCGCGAACTCGGCCTTACCGAAGTCGAAATCCGCAACGACCTGCCTGATATCGTCGGCACGGTGGAACCGGCGGACGTGAAGGCGGCGGCCGAAAAGGCCGGCGTGACGATCATCTCGATCAATGCGCTTTATCCCTTCAACGTCTGGTCGGGCGACCTGCCTGCGCGGGCCGTCGCCATGACCGATTATGCGGCGGCAAGCGGCGCGAAAGCGCTGGTGATGTGCCCGCTCAACGACGGTACGCCGGTGTCCTTTGACGATCTCGTCACGGCGCTGAAGGCCATGAAGCCGATCCTTAAGGAACGCGGCCTGATCGGCTTCGTCGAGCCGCTCGGTTTCCCGGTCTCCTCGCTGCGCACCAAGGCCGAAGCGATCAGGGCCATCGATGCGGCCGGTGGCGGTGATGTCTACAGGCTGGTGCACGACACCTTCCACCACCATCTCGCAGGCGAGACGGAGTTCTTCCCCGAACGTACCGGCCTCGTGCATATTTCCGGCGTGATCGACCCCGGCGTCTCCGTCGCCGACATGCTGGACGCCCACCGCATTCTGGTGGATGGAGGCGACAGGCTGGAAAATATTGCCCAGATCAGGAGGCTGGAGGCGGCCGGTTACAGGGGACCTTACAGCTTCGAACCCTTCGCGACGGAAGTGCACGAGCTGAAGGATCCGGCCGCTGCCGTAAAGAGCAGCATCGACCATATCTCCCAGGCGCTCTGACCGCCTCGCCGCCACAATTCACTTTTGCGTGTTTCGTCGTCGCGATTGTTACATAATGATCGCGTGTTCGCCATGCTCCAGAAATTCCAGCGTGATTTTGTGAATGGTTATATGTTTTCTTAATAAATCTTAATATAGCTCGTTCATAAAAACTATTAAATACGAATTGATATTGTTAATATTTAAAATTGCATTTAAATTGTTTTGTAGTTGACAAATTTATTGTTTGGCTCTTGAATTGGTATCCAAGTTGAGTTTGGTGTTATACTGTAAGGAAGTGATGTTTGATATGCCGTTTTGGAGTCTGAAAGGAGGCCACTTGAGCTTGGAGCTGGAGTGGCGACGCCTGATGTGTTTGGCTCAAAAGCATGATTTGTAAGCTTGGCGCGTTCTCTGCGAGTCATCTGGAGGTTGGTTTACCCTTCACACGAGGGCGGCGCACGGCGCTTGATTATTTAGTTAGACCGAGGCTCGTGTGACGACGTAGATATTATAGACGATATAATTCCGGAGTTGATTGTGAACGACGCGAGAGCACCCCACCGCCACAGCGGCGACAGAAAATTTTATGTATTTGGCCCGGACATCACCGGCGGAGGTCCAGGTCACGGTCTTGTTTTTGTCAACAAAGAGAAACTGTTGACGCCACCTCGCCTGATCCTTCGCCCAGACGACCGCGGCTTCCCGCAATTAAAAGAGAGGCCGCACATTGCCTACGACAAGAAGAAGGGGAGACCCCCACGTGATTTGGAGGGGACGCTAAGCGGATACTGGTTCGTGTCCGAGCGACTGAAGAAAATTTTTGAATCCATCGACGCGGCGGCGTTTGCTTTCGCAGAATGCGACTATACGCTTGCTGATGGATCAATTGGGCCGAAGCACTTCTTATGTGATGTTGTCAGATCAATTGATGCTTTGGACGAAGAAGCTTCAGATATGCGTATTAAAATTTATCGAAACTACGAGACTGGAGAAGATGAACAGATTTACAGTGTCGCAGGCGGCGCAAGTCTTCACTTCCGCCAAGATATAGTTGGTGACTCTCATGTTTTTGTCCAGCCGCGACTGGCGGCAGATCCAGTTTGTGACGATGCACTCTATCTTGCTTGTAAATCCATAAAAGACGTTAAGGGAATTTGGTTCATCGACGCATTAGATCTTTAGAATACATTTTTTATTGAAAATCTATTTTAGTTGGAGCTATTTCAGTGGCCGATATTTCCGCGTTCCAAAGTCACCATATTATAGAGCAACAAGCGGTAGGCAAGAGCGCTTTGTTGGAAGCGCTAATTGACCAAGGACTATTCAAGGCCGACGATCAGGCCAACCTGATAAATTTGCCGCGCGAACGTTCGGTAGCCACGAAGATGAACGTCTCTCCGCATCTCGGCGGGCCTATTAAAGAATATTCCATGGGGTTAGCGTCTCAATTAGCGGAGTTGGAAAATTCGCCCGATGGCCAGTTGGCGATGAAAGGTGACAAGTCGGCCGCCTTGCGTGTTGCTGGAGAAGTGAATTCTTTGCGTAATACAATGCGGGCAGCAATTATTAACGGTGAATTGTTTACTAACCTGCCTGATGAAAATCTTGAAGAAGTGACACGTGCGATTAACGACAAATTCTTTAAAGATCCAAAATCCTACACAAATAAACATGCCGTCCAAATTGGTAGATTTGATAAGGGACAGTTTAATGGTTGGGATGTCGCCACTGCTTCTGAAGCTAAGCTTAAGACAGCTTTAGAAGCAATTGAGCAGACCGGCTATAAAGGCGCTAAAGGCGCGGCGGATGTAGCCAAATTAGAACTAGGACTGGCTGTAGCGGAAGCGCGGCAGTCCGGTCGACTGATTGTATCACCGACTTTGGCACAGAAAATCGATGCCACTTGGGAAGCCCAGCTTCTAAAGGAGATTCTGAGCGGAAGAGCAACGGTTTCAAGCGTTCATATGCCCATGGTTTTCACGGGTCTGAAAATTCTCGGTGTTGCCGGCCTGTTCTACGACATCACCACAAGTACTGCGGAAGCTGCGAATGCAGTCGATAAAGGCGATAAAGCCAGTGCGGGGAATATAATGGCCCGCCTTGCAGGCAGAATCTATCTTGGTATGGAGGGGGCCGCGGTCGGTGCGGCGATCGGTGCTGCTCTAGGCGCTGCAGGTGGACCCGCCGCCCTTGCATCTTCCGTTGCAGGCGCTCTTGTCGGCGGAGTCAGCGGTGCGATTTTAGGTGATGCGGCCGTCGATGCGCTTTGGAAGGCTGCTGATGATGTCGTTTCGCTTCTCCAGGCAGGCACCCCAGAGGCAGGCGTCGAGACGCCGTTACTGCAACCGTCCGGAAAATATTATCGCGGTCTGATCGCAAGTGGCATGCCCAAGGATATAGCCGACAAACTCATTCGCGAGTTAAATTCGGAATATAAAGAACGGCGCCTTCAGCAGCCGGATGCCTCTGCTGAGGCTTTGATAGAAAGCGTCATAAGGGACGTTCGCGCAAATCAGGCGATAGAACCTGAAAACGAAGCGGGTGCCAGTGTGACCACTATTCGGGGTGGGCGTTACGCCACCACAATTATCAATAGCGGCAGCGGCAAAATCGAATCAATAAATGAAATCGAAACCGGCAAGCCCGTGTCTTCTGTCTTCCATAACAATCTCGGAAAAAAGACGGGCGAAGTTGTATTTAATGCGGATGGATCGACCACAGAAAAATCCTATGATCCGGATGGCAACCATATAGAAAGATCGTTCAGTCCACAGGGCGAAGTTGTACGGGAGCAATTTTATATTGCTTCTATGAACCTGACATTGGATTCTCAAATCATCAACCAAAAGAAGGAGGTTTTGATCAGGCTGGCAAATCAGGCAGGTGCTCGCCAACAGTTTAGTAAAGCCGAGACAAACCAAAGAGCCGCATCGCAACGTTTACAGGCGGCAACCGAATATTTTGATCGCACTCAACAGGCTCTGCAGGTGAGTGAACGCGAAATGAGTTCTCTTAATAATATACGGGAAAGGGACGGCAACGGCAAATACACCTACAGAAACCGATTTCCTACCGCAGAAGATAAGTTTAATCTTGAGCGACTGCGTTCGATCACGGCTGGGGCGAGAGCTGAGCGGGACCGATTGCAGGCTCAATATAATCTGGCTAACCAAACCTTTCAGCAAGCAACCAACTTGATGAACGAGGCTGATGACAAGCTAAAATACGCGGACGCGGAGCTGAAGAGGAAGGAAAACCTTCAGCTTCCGACTGTTGGTTCAGCCGATATCCCGCGACAGATGCCCGGACCCGCAGCCTTGGGCGATACTGGATCGAATAACGTCAAGTCAACGGACGATTGGAGTAGAGACCTTGCTGAATTAAGAAGGGAGATGGCGCAAGCTGGACGTGAACGTGCAGCAGCTCCCGGTGAACGGGATGTTGGGAGTGCGGAAGCGGATTTAGATATAACGACGTTTCTTCAAGATTTGCAGGCTCTCAATGACGCTAACGACAATCTCTCCAGCGACATAGACGCCTTTACTTCAGCTTTGACGGAAAAAATAGCTAGGGCGCAGACGGATACTGACAGTCAAACCGCTGCAGCCAAAGCGGCGGCGGCAAAGGCTGAGGCAGAGCGGCAGGCAGCTGCGAAGGCTGAGGCGGAGCGACAGGCGGCTGTGAAAGCTGAGGCAGAGCGACAGGCGGCTGCGAAGGCTGAGGCAGAACGGCAGGCGGCTGTGAAGGCTGAGGCAGAGCGGCAGGCGGCTGTGAAAGCTGAGGCAGAGCGACAGGCGGCTGCGAAGGCTGAGGCAGAGCGACGGGCAGCTGCAAAGGCTGAGGCAGAGCGGCAGGCAGCTGCAAAGGCGGAGGCGGAGCGGCAGGCTGCTGCCAAGGCGGAGGCGGAGCGGCAGGCTGCTGCCAAGGCGGAGGCGGAACGTCAGGCGGCGGCGAAGGCGGAGGCGGAGCGGCAGGCTGCTGCCAAGGCGGAGGCGGAACGTCAGGCTGCTGAGAAGGCTGAGGCGGATCGACGGGCGGCGGCAGAGAAAGCGGAACGTGACAGGATCGCTTCGGAGGAAGCACGGAAGGCTCAGGAATTGCAGCTTCAGCGCTACAATGAACGCATGAGGCAGGAAGAACAAAGCCGACGGGAGAGGGAAGAGAGGCAGCGCCAGTGGAATTTGCAACAAGAGCGTGAAGCGGAGCAGCGTCGGCAGCAAGCAGCTGCGGATCAGGCACGAAGGGATGCTGAAAGAGAGAAATTACGTCGCGAAAGTGAGAACACGGCTTTCGAGAACATGAGAAAGCAAGACACGTTCTCAAACTTGCCATCTAGTCCAACGATCTTCAAACCACCAGGAAGACTTGAGATAAATGTTCCCTATAATCCTAAAACCGGCATAACGGGCAATGAAAAATGGTACTATGGCGGCCGAAGAATCCGCCCTGTCGTTCTTGATCTCAACGATGACGCGAAGTTGGATATTCGACCGCTTTCTCCGACCGATGTGGATTGGACAAAATCAGTTCCGTCTGACATTGGAAGCAACGGTAATGAGATAAGGTCGCACTTTGATGCAGACGGAGATGGAATAAGGGATGAGGCAGCATGGATCGGCCCGAATGACGGTCTGCTTGTAATTGATCTTGGCAAGAACGAAGCAGACGGGCCGGACGGTCAAATCAATAGGCCGGAAGAGGTTGCTTTCTCGCTCTGGAAGTCGGAAGAGCAGCGCGTGGCTGAACTTAAAGAGAAGGGCATTGACGATACAGGTCGTCCAGTGACCGATCTTGAGGGGCTTCGCTTTGCGTTCGACACCAATCGGGACAATATTTTCGATAGTCAGGATGCCCGATGGAGCAAATTCCGCATCTGGCAGGACTTCAACCAAAACGGTACCGCCGACGAAGGCGAGCTTAGTACGATGGAGGCTGAGGGTATTGCCTTCGTCGATCTTCTACCTTCCGAACAGGACGCGAAAGCGTTTCCGGATGGGTCGCTGATCACAGGCACGAGCTCTGCCAAACGGATAGATGGCACGTCCATTCTCGTCGGAGACGTCGCGCTCGCTTATAGGCCTGCTTCGTAAGGTCTCCTTTAAGGTTCACGGAAACGTCGACTGGCAGCTGCGTCTCGAAAACGCACGCCAGTCGATATCGGGGCAGCCATTGAGTGCAGCTCAGGCATCGGCCACATCACGTGGCAGTGTCATCACCCAGAAAATCCGATGAAACAGAATACAGCCATGCAGGGTATCGTCGATTTTAGTAACGAACGAAAAGCTGCCGACACACAGGCTTCCGAAATTGAACATGATGGCGGTCTTGTCGCGCTGTGCGCGATCGCCTCACATTACCGTATAGCCGCAGACCCCAATAGGCTCACACATGAACTCGCCATTCCCGGCAGGTCACATTCCCGGGACATTTTGAGAGCGGCAAAAAATATCGGTTTGAAGGCGAGGCTGATACAGGCCAAATCGGAAAAACGCATTGCGTCTCTGCCAGTCCCGGCAATCGCCTGCTTTATCGATGGCAGCTATGGCTTGTATCTCGGAATCGCAAGCAACGGCATGCACAATATCGCCGATCCCGAAAGTATGGCGGTTCGCCAGATGGATATTGCAACATTGCTGGAGGCGGGGAACGGGGCTTTCATACTGGTGCAACGGCGGTTCGCGGGACCGGGCGTTTCCAAAGATACCTTCGGTTTCAGATGGTTTCTTCCATCCCTGTTCCGGTACCGCAAAGCACTTGGCCACGTTTTGGTCGCCTCTCTTTTTGTGCAGATTTTCGCACTTGTAACGCCGTTGTTTTTTCAGGTCGTGGTAGACAAGGTCCTGGCCCATAGGAGCTATTCGACCCTCATCGTTCTGGTTATCGGACTCGTCGCTCTCGGACTGTTTGACGTTATCCTGCAGTATCTCAGAACCTATGCCCTGTCCCACACCACCAATCGTATCGATGTCGAGCTTGGCCAGAGGCTTTTTCGTCATATGATGAACCTGCCCTTGAGCTACTTCGAAACGCGAGCTGCCGGCCAAACGGTTGCCCGCATTCGGGAGTTGGAGACCATACGGGATTTTCTGACGGGGCAGGGGCTGTTCTCGGGTCTCGATTTGCTCTTTACGGGTGTCTTCATATTCGTTCTGTTTTGTTATTCGAGCACCTTGGCATGGATCGTGGTTGCCTCAATACCCTTTTACATAGGGATCGGAATTCTGATCCGGCCATTTCTTAAAGAGCGCATCGATGAGAAATTCGATCGAGGCGCCTATAGCCAGCAATTGCTGGTAGAAACTGTCGTCGGTATCCAAACGCTGAAGGCTTCGGCGGTAGAGCCGGTTGTTTCCGCCCAATGGGAAGAAAGACTGGCGGCATATGTGCGTTCTTCTTTCAGCGCGACCATGCTTGCTGCAAAGGGGCAAAACGCCATTCAATATATCAACAGGGTCACAAGCGCGGCCCTGCT
Organism: Rhizobium sp. NFACC06-2; assembly: GCF_900101425.1. Lineage (NCBI taxonomy): Bacteria > Pseudomonadati > Pseudomonadota > Alphaproteobacteria > Hyphomicrobiales > Rhizobiaceae > Rhizobium > Rhizobium sp. NFACC06-2. The sequence goes on from NZ_FMVA01000006.1 coordinate 45,477, forward strand.
GCTGTTTGGGGCGCAATCCGTTATCAATGGTGAATTGAGTGTGGGAGCGCTCGTCGCGTTTAATATGATCGCCAGCCAGGTATCGCAGCCGATCCTGCGTCTTTCTCAATTGTGGCAGGATTTTCAGCAGGTACAGATATCGGTTTCGAGGCTTGCGGACATTTTAAACGCCCCCGCGGAACCTAGACCCAAAAATCCTATCAACCTGCCGCCGCCTCGGGGTGCATTGGAGTTCAGACGGGTCAATTTCCGCTATCGGCCAGATACGCCAAATGTCTTGAACGATATAAATGTTTCTATTCGACCCGGCGAAGTCGTGGGAATCGTCGGAGCCTCAGGTTCTGGAAAATCCACCCTTACAAAGCTTATTCAGCGGTTCTACCTACCCGACAGCGGTCAGGTATTTCTGGATGGGCAGGACATCTCTCAAGCCGACCCCGCATGGCTGCGAAGTCATATTGGCGTGGTGTTGCAGGAAAACATGCTGTTCAATCGCACGGTGCATGAGAATATTGCTTTCAGCAATCCGGCAATGTCCCGCGACACCGTAATCCGAATGGCGCGAATGTCCGGCGCAGACGAGTTCGTTACGAAGCTGTCTCGCGGCTACGATACGATGATCGAAGAGCGTGGCGCTAATCTTTCGGGCGGCCAGCGGCAAAGGATAGCCCTGGCGCGCGCTCTGGCAACCAATCCGCCTCTACTCATTCTCGATGAGGCCACGAGTGCGCTGGATTATGAAAGCGAGCGTATTATTCTTCATAACATGCGCGATATCGTTCGGGGTCGCACGGTCATCATCATAGCTCACCGGCTGGCCACTGTTCGTTATTGTAATCGCATCATCGGGATGAAGGAAGGCGCCATCACCGAGCAAGGGACACACGAGGAGTTGCTTGCTCGCCCCACTGGTACCTATGCCCATCTCTGGAATCTTCAGAGCGGAAGTGTTTTTGCGTGAAGCTCAAGACCCGATTCACTCATCGCGCCAAGCTACGCGGTAAAAAGAACAAAGCGGTCCACCGCCGGGATATGGAGTTTCTCCCGGCGGCTTTAGAAATATTGGAGACGCCGCAGTCGCCCGTAAGGATAGCATTTTTATGGTTCATCTGCGTTCTAGCAACGTCCCTGCTGGCTTGGGGATGGTTTGGCAAATTTGATATCGTAGCGACGGCGCAGGGCAAGATTCAACCAGTCGGGCGCGTAAAAATCATAGAATCCCTTGAGCATGGAAAAACCAGCTCAGTCGTCGTTGGCAATGGGGATATTGTCAAGGCGGGCGATATTGTTACCGAACTCGATGATACTGAAATGAGGGCGGAGGAGGCCGCGAAATCGAGCAGCCTTTATACTCTTCGAGCCGAAATTCTGCGGCGTACTTCTTTTGGTGAAGTGTTAGCGAGGGTGAAAACAAGCCTATGGCAAGAGCCGGCGTTGTCGGCATATCCAGTCCTCGCTGTTCCCGTCAATATTCCGGATCTGATCCGTCTTCGTGAGCAAGCCGTATTGGAGGCCGATCTTCGGGGTGTATGGGCCAATATCCGTAGTCTGGTTGCCCAACGCCGGCAGAAGGAAGATGAGATCGCTGGGCTGACAGAGGCAATTGCGTTTCAACGTGAACTCGTCGGAACCCTTGAGCAACGGGTCAATATGCGGTCGCAACTGCTTCAATCTCGCGTAGGCTCTCAGGTCGAACTCTTCGATGCTACGCAGGAGTATCAGGAGGCGAAGTCGGCATTGGCCGAGAAGCTGGCGCAACTAAGTGGCTCAAAAGCGGAAGTGAATGTGGTTATAGCAGAAGCCGAAAAAGTCATTGAAACCGCATCCGCCGACAATTCAAACCGTTGGCTGGAGGCGCAGCGTGCCAAGGATGAATTGGAACAGGAGTTAATCAAAATAAAAAGCCGAAGAGAGCGGCTTCAAATTCGGTCTCCGATTGACGGTGTCGTTCAACTTTCATCCATCACGTCCGTGGGACAGGTTGTGACAGCGAATGCCGAGTTAATGCGTATCGTCCCACTCGATTCGGTTCTGGAGATTGAAGCATATCTTCCAAACAAGGATATAGGTTTCGTAGAGGCGCGGCAGCTCGCTATCATCAAGATCGAAGCTTACCCGTATACCCGTTTTGGCGTTTTGAAAGGAGAGGTGAAGCGTATCTCCTCGGATGCAATTCCAGAGCCTGATGCCCAAAATCTCGAGTCAACGATAGCGCAAACTACCCAGTCCGCTGTTCCTACTGGTAACGCTCAGAGGGTGCAAAATCTTGTTTTCCCTGTCACTCTCGCCCTTCAGGATAGCATGATGCAAGTCAGTGGTCGGCTTGTTCCGGTTACGCCCGGTATGAGCGTTACTGTTGAAATCAAAACCGGACAACGACGAATTTTGGAGTATTTGTTCTCGCCGCTGACAGAAATTGCATCCGAAGCGATGAAAGAAAGATGATTTCGAAACCTGCGCCGTTCAGCGTATGGAGCTCTCGAAAAAACCCAGAGAAATCAATTCCGCATTTACGGATGATGCTGTAGTCTTCGAGCGACGAGAGAGCAGCAAACAGGCACGGGTATTCTTCAGATCGACTGCGTGAGGCAGGCTTTCTGCCCGCACCGTCCGAAGTAGAGTGGTTGAATTTCCCCTTTATGAAAATAGACAGGAAAACGACGCTTAAGGACGTGGCGCGAGAGGCGAATGTTTCGCTGAGCACGGCTTCGCACGCCATCAATGGCACCGCACCCTTGACCACGCAGGTGCGCGAGCGGGTGCTGGAGGCGGCACGCGCACTCGGTTATCTCGAAAACCGGCGACAGAAGGCGACCATCGCCACTTTGCGTGTCGTGCTTCTGGCCATGACCAATGATGCCGCACCGCAGAGCGATCTCAACATGGTCAGCTGGACGATGCTGAACGGCTTCCGGCGCGAATGCGAGCGGCGCGGCATTCGCATCGTTCCCTATGTCAGCACAACGAGCCGGCTCGATCCGGTTGCGGTGGCGGCGGCGGCGGATGCCGACAATGTCGACGGTATCGTGATCCTGAACGATGACAGGCCGCAACTGGTCGAGGCGCTGTCTGCGCTTTCGCGGCCGGTGGTGCTGATCAATGGCGAGGACCCGGCCATGATCGTCGATACGGTGACCGCCGAGAACCGTTTTGGCGCGCGGCTCGGTATCGAACATCTGCTGTCTCTCGGGCATCGCAATATTCTGCACATCACCTGGAAAGGGCGCACGACGATCCGTCGCCGATATGACGGTTATAGCGACGCGTATCTCGCGGCGGGTCTCGCTGTTCCCGCCGATATGGTCATCGAGGTGGAGAGCTACGAGCCGGAATGGGGCGAGGCCGCCACGCGCCGCCTGCTGGCCGAGGAAAAACCGCTCAGAAACGCCACGGCGATTTTCTGCGCCGCCGATAATCTGGCGCTCGGGTGCCTGAAGGCCCTGACGGAAGCCGGAATCCGGGTGCCCGACGATGTTTCGGTATTGGGGTTTGACGATATCATGCCGGCGGCCTTCAGTGCGCCGCCGCTCAGCACCATCCAGTTGCCCGCCGACAGGCTGGGCGGCGCGGCGCTCGCGCTGCTGGAGCAGCGGCTTGTGGCGGCCGATCCCACCCGCCCGGCGCACCGGCTGGAACTCGGTTGTCGCCTTGTGCTGAGGGGCAGCATCGCGCCGCCCCCCAAATGATTTGTCGTTTTATTTCATCCCCGTGCCGGCAATGCCTGTCGTGATGTAACGCTGCAGGAACAGGAACACGACGGTAACAGGTGCGAGGCTGAGGAAGGTCATGGCGAGGATATAGTGCCATTGCACCGAGAACTCGCCCTGGAAGGCGTTCAGCCCCACCTGCAGCGTGAAATTTTCACGGCTGCTGAGAACGATCAGCGGCCAGAGGAAGTCGTTCCAGCGCCAGAGCACCGAGAAGATGGCGAGAACCGCAAGCGCCGGCGCCGTCAGCGGCAGGATGATGCGCCAGAAGATGCGGAATTCGCTTGCCGCATCGACGCGGGCCGCCTCGATCAGCTCGTCCGGGATGGTCAGCATATATTGCCGCAGCAGGAAAACGCCGGTTGGCGTCGCAACCGTGGGGATAATGACGCCCCAGAGATTGTCGACGAGGCCGACGCCGACGATGACGAGATAGGCCGGCACCATGACGACGGTGAGAGGGATCATCAGGGTGGAGATGATCAGCACGAAGATCGCCTTCTCGCCGCGGAAGCGGTACTTCGACAGCGCAAAGGCAGCCATGGCATTGACGATCAGCGTCAGGACGGTTGCAACGAAGGTGACGAAGACCGAGTTCTTGAGGAAGGTCAGGAAGCTGAAGCGGGTCAGCGGATCGGTGAAGTTCTCCGTCGCGATAGTCAGTTTCTGGACGGGCGTGATTTCGCGCGTATCGACGCTGACCGGCGGGCCGGGATTGGCGGGATCGACCATCTGGGCTTTCAGGCCGATGCGGCGAACCATGGCCATTTCCCGCTCCATGCCGTCGATGGGGGCTTTCCACAGGCTGAGCGGTTTGTCGTAACCCTGCACGTCCACCTGCACGGCGGCGCGTGGCAGAAGGCTCGGCGGAAACCGGGTGATTTCGGCCTCCGGTTTCAGCGATGACATGGCGGCCCAGACGACCGGGATGAGGACGGCGAGCGTGCCGCCGATGAGCCAGACCCATGACAGGATATCGGTGAGGCCGATCCGGCCAGGGCGGCGGGTGCGCGTGAGGAAGGAGACGGCGTTGGACATGGTCAGGACTCCATCTTTTTGCCGAGGCGCAGTTGCACGAGCGTCAGCGCGAGAAGCACAAGGCCCATCAGAACCGATGCGGCGGACGCAAGGCCGAACAGCCTCAGATCGCTGCCGAAGGCCATCTGGTAGATATATTGCACCACGAATGTATTGGCCGTGCCCGGCCCGCCGCCATTGGTCAGAACCCATGCCTCGTCAAAGATCTGCACCGAGCGGATCATCAACAGGATGAGCACGACGAGCAGGTTGGGGCCGAGAAGGGGCAGGGTGATGCGGAAAAGCGTGCGCCGGGGCGATGCGGCGTCGATGGCGGCGGCTTCATAAAGGTCCTTCGGGATGGCCTGAAGGCCGGCAAGCAGGATCAGCGTATAAAAGCCCATGTGGAACCAGACCGAGACCACCACGACGAAGAAACGCGACCAGCCGACATCCAGCAGGAAGATTTCCGGCGGCACGCCGAGCATCTGGAAAAAGGCGTTGAGCAGGCCGTTGCGATCGAGGAACCATTTCCAGATGAGACCGATGACGACGGGCGACAGCAGGACCGGATAAAAGAACATGGCGCGGAAGAAACCGCGCGCGGCAATCGCCCGGTTGAGGATGAGGGCGGTGATGAGCGCGACCAGCAGCGTGGCGACGACGTTGAAGCCGACGAACCACAGCGTGTTCCAGATCGCGGTCCAGAACAGCGATTCCCGGCAGCTTCCGGGGTCCATGTAGCTCTGGCAGTCCAGCAGCTTGCCGAAGTTTTCCAGCCCGACGAAGGGGCGGTCGGTAATGAGAAGTTCGGTGCCGCCGGTGAAGGCGTAACCGACGGCAATGGCAATCGGCAGGAAGGTGAAGATGCCGAAGAGAACGAGGTTTGGCATCAGGAAAATATAAGGCATGCGCCTTTTGCCGATCAGCCGCTCGATGAAGTTGAGCGGCACTTCGGCAATCGCCATCACGGCATCGAGCGCACGGTCGGACAGTCTCGCAAGCGTCGGATTGGCCATGCTAACCTCTCCCTTCGCTATCGAGGCGCGGCAACGCCAGTTCGGTGGCGGGATCGAAGACATGCACCTTTTCCCGTGCCGGCATGATCTTCAGCACCGAGCCGGAAGCCGGGGCGAAATGGCCCGCCTGATGCACGATGATCTGCTCTTTCTCGCCCTCGAGATTGCCGTAGAGATAGGTCTCGGTGCCGAGGCTTTCGTGATACTGCACCTCGAAGGGCAAGCCGGCATTGTCGGAGATGGTGAAATGCGAGGGGCGGATGCCCGCGAGAACCGCCTGCCCGGAGCTGACGGCTGCCGGATCGACAAGGCAGGGCAGGGACACGCCATAGCCGGCGTCGATGGCGATGCTGCCGTCGCTGCCCTTGGTGATCGTGCCCTTCAGCATGTTCATGCGCGGCGAACCAAGGAAACCGGCGACGAAGAGATTGCGCGGATTGTCGAAAAGCTCGAGCGGGCTGCCCACCTGCTCGATGCGCCCGGCTCGCAGCACCACGATCTTGTCGGCCATGGTCATGGCTTCCACCTGATCGTGGGTGACATAGATCATCGTCGTCTTGATATCGCGATGCAGGCGGGTGATTTCGGCACGCGTCTGCACGCGCAGCGCCGCATCGAGGTTGGAAAGCGGCTCATCGAACAGGAAGATATCCGGCTCGCGCACGATGGCGCGGCCGATGGCGACGCGCTGGCGCTGGCCGCCGGAAAGCTGTTTCGGCTTGCGGTCTAGATAGGGCTCGATGGCGAGCATCCGCGCCGCCTCGTTGATGCGGCTTTCGATTTCCGCCCGCTTGAAACGCAGGTTTTCCAGGCCGAAGGCGAGGTTCTTGCGCACGCTCATATGCGGATAAAGCGCATAGGACTGGAAAACCATGGCAATCTTGCGCTCGGCCGGCGACAGCGCGCTGACATCGCGCCCGCCAATGCCGATTGTGCCGGAGGTGACGTCCTCGAGACCGGCGATGATGCGCAGCAGCGTCGACTTTCCGCAGCCCGAGGGGCCGACGAAAACGACGAATTCGCCGTTCTCGATCTGAAGATCGATGTCATGCAGCACATGAACGGCGCCGAACGCCTTGTTGAGGTTTTCGAGTTTCAGACTTCCCATCACCTGCTCCCTTCGGGCAAGCTCGTCGTCGCGACGATCTCTTGGCTGTTCCAGCCCTTGGGCAAGGGCGTCGTTCTTTTGATGGCGACATCGCGCGCCGCAAATCCTTCCACGCCGGCAAGATAGACCGCCGGCATTCCGCCGGGATAATCCTCCATTCCGACGATCCTGCCCTCAGCATCCTGCGTCCAGGCGTTGGCGCGGCCGGCAGCATGGCGGCTTGGCGCAATATCCGCATTTGTGGGGCGCAGATCGTATTGCAGGCCGGTGCCGAGCTTGCCGGGTTGCTGCGACAGCGTGATGCGCTCTAACCGGACATTATGAATGCCGGCCTTCGATATGGCGACGAGGTTGATCGCGCCTTCCATGGAGCCGCTCAAGTCTTCCACGACCAGATTGTCGACGCTGCCGGCCTGACGCTCCGGGCGGCGGTCGACGACGGTGACGGTGACCGCTTCGCCCGAACCCCAGAAGCCGCCCGGCGTTTCGTGGCATTCGGTCTCGATCCTTGAAAAGCGGATGTTGCGCATCGCGCCGCCATCACGGGAAAACAGGCCGACGCCGCGATTGGACTGGACGATTTTGCAATCCTCGAACACGACATTGGTGAAATCGCCGAAGGATTCCGTGCCGAGCTTCAGCGCGCAGCTCATGCTGGAAACGGTGCAGCGGCGAACGGTGATATCGGCGCAGGCTCCAACGGCCTTGCCATCCGGCCCGGCACTGGTCTTCAGGCAAATGCCGTCATCGGCGGTCGAGATGAAGCAATCCTCGATCAGGGCGCGCCGGCAGGCATCGAGCACAATCCCGTCTGTATTCGGCAGGCGGCGGTCGTTTTCGATGCGCAGATTGCGGAAATGAAGGTCTTCGCAATCGACCATGTGCAGCGTCCACATCGGCGAACCACTGACGGAGAGGTTTTCAAGGCGCACGTTGCGGCAGCTTTCCAGCACTATCACGCGCGGACGTTTTTTCGCCGGGACATAGGTGCCCATGGCCTTGTCGTCGCCAACGATGAAGTTTTCACCGCCGGCCTCGATACGGCCGGGGCCGGTGACGGCGATGTCATGCGCGCCCCTGGCGATGATCATGCCGCGATCGGAATCTTCGGCAATCACCGAAACCCGGGTCAGGGCATAGGCGTCGTAATCGGAAACTGGGGCAAAAACCGCATCTTCGGCAAGGTGCAGTTCCACGCCACTTTTGAGATGGAGGCCGGCGCTGACGTGACGCCCGGCCGACAGAGACACCCGCCCGCCGCCTGCGGCTGACACGGTGTCGATAGCCTGCTGGATGGCTGCCGTGGCATCGAGGCCACCCGCCGCGACTGTGATGTCCTGACTGATGTTCATGATGCTCACGATGCCTTTGGCCTTTTCAGAAAAACGTCGATCAAAAGCAGCATCGTCAGCGCCTGCCCGTAGGGCGTGGGCAGATTGGGAATGCGGCGGTAGAAGTCGAGATCGTGGCCCATCGGCGTGCCGTCGGAAACGCCGTGGACGACGCCTTCGTCGTCGATATTGCCAAGCACCGCCTTCAGCGCGCGCTCCGCATGCGGGCGATTTTCTTCGCCGAGAATGCCGGCCTCGATGCCGCGCAGAATGCCATAGGCGATGCCGGCCGTTGCCGATGTTTCCACCGGCGAGGTCGGGTCATCGAGCAGCGTGTGGAACATGCCGTCCTCGCGCTGATATTGGCGCAGCGACCGCACCTGGCTTGCGAGTACATTGGCGAGGAAACGCCTGTCCTTTTCGCCAAGCGTCGGCACCAGTTCGAAGAGTTCGGGAATGGCGACGGTGATCCAGGAATTGCCGCGCGCCCAGAAGGCGTCAGCGAAATTATGGCGTCCGTTGAAGGTCCAGCCGTGATACCAGAGCCCGGTGACGGGGTCCGAGAGATAACGGGTATGGATCATGAACTGGTAGACCGCCTCGTCGATCCAGTCCTGACGTTTGCAGACAACGCCGGCGCGGGCGAGGAACAGACATGCCATGAACAGCGTGTCGTCCCAGAGTTCGCCCTCATTCAGCCGCTCCTTGACGACATGCTGGAAGCCGCCATCTTCGGTTTTCGGCAATTGATGCACCAGCCAGTCGGCCCAGTCTTCCACCAGCGCCCGGAAATCCGGCCGGTCGACATGTTCGGTGAGGATGACAAGTGGCAGCATCGGGGCGGAACTGTTGATCTGGCGGGGCGGCAGGCCACGGTCGATCTGCCAGCCATACCACGTCACGAGGTCATCCAATGCCTTCTGGTCGTTGGCGGCGAGCGCCCGGCGCAGGAAGCCGTAAAGGCCCACACCCACTTCCCAGTCCCACTCATCGAACTGGATCTTGCCATCGGAACTGCCGCTGACCAGACCTTCCTGAATGCCCTTGAGGCGGCTGAAGGCGGCGGCGACATTGTCGATCGTCGTCCTGAGAGTGTCTTTTTCCATGCTTGGCTGGTTCATCTGTCAATTCCGCTTAGGAGTAGAAGGGTTTTGCAGCGCTGCCCGAAGCTGGGTCGACGCTGTCGAAGGTGATTTTTGGTTGCGGGTGGTCATGGTCGAAGGCCATGGCCTGTCCGCCGATGGTGAAGGCGCCGTCCCAGTTGAGAGTAAGTTCTGGCCCGCCGGGTGGCGTGACCGAGAGCAGGCGGCTTTCGGCATCGAAGCTGATCTGCGTGGCGAGGATTTTTTCCCGAAAATGGGCAAACTCCGCGACATCCCCGCAGCCGATGATGCCGACCCAGCCGGCGCGGCGGCCGGGCGATCTGATCTCGCGACTGGCGGTAGCGCCGGCAGCGATTGGCTGAAGCCCGTTGGTCGCATAAAGCGCGGCAAAGCCACGGCCCGAGCGGGTGATGAGCCAGTTGCCCTCCACCAGCACCTCGTCCAGCCCGTCGCGGCCGAGATAGGCATGGGTCCAGTCGTTGCGGTGATCGTGCGTATCGAAGATCAACATCGTCAGATCGCGATGTTGCGCCACGCGCGGCAGGATGCCGCTTCCTGCCCAATAGGAGGGGCGCTGGGTGCCCCACGGATCGTCTTCGCCCGGATGATTGACCCAGAGCCGCGCCATCGGGTGGCCGGCAAGCTTGATGTCCATGACGTGCTGCTGATGGCCCTTGCGGCCGGTCTTGTGATCGACAACGGTGGAAAGCTGGGCGGCCTCGTTCTTGAAGAGCACGAGCTTGCCGGGCTCCAGACCCTGCGCATACCGCGCCTCGACCATGCGGCCGGCCTCCAGCTGTGAAAGGGCGGCGAGATGCGCCGGTGGCAGGTAATCGCCGCAGCAGAACATCGGCAGAGAGGCAACGCCATTGTTCAGCCAGCCCTGACCGAAGGCGACCTGCGCAAAGGGCGCCAGTTCCGTCAGCGGCCCGGCCCGTAGCTCCTTGTCATAAGCCCGCCCTTGCGAACCGGAGGGAACGCCGCCGAGCGTGTGCAACGCGATCATTTCGAAGATGAGATCGATCTGGTGACGCGCGCGGGCGGCAAGCTCCGGTCCCGCCCAATGTTCGATGGCGAGGAGGCCGATGAAATCCACCGGATAATAGGCAGCGGAGTTCCATTCGGCGAGGCCATGCGCCTCGACGCTGTCGCACCAGCGCTCCAGCCGGTCAGCCGCCAGCGCCGCCTGTTCTCTGCCGGTGCGGCCGGAGGCGGTGAAGACGGCATCCGGCAGATATTCGCCGGCTAATAACTGGCTGGTGTGGAAGCAGAGAACATGGTTCTCGCTCCAGAACCACATGACGTCATTGCCAGGCTCGTCCACCCAGTAACGATAGCCGAGGATCGAGGCGTCGATCCGCGCCCGCATCTCGGCCGGCAGGCGGTCCCCATAGGCGCGCACCAGCCACAGAAGCGGGATCATGACGAAATCGGAGCAGTCTTCCCGCCGATCGATGGAATGCAGCGTCGCATCGACGATGCCGCCGATCGTCTCGATGTCATCGCTGCCGGTCGCGACCATCGCCAGCGCGCGGCCGATGCGCCAGGCACCGAAACGGGCGCTGAAGGAGAGGGCGGCTTTTTTTCGCTCGTTGATATCGGCATCGGATGCTTCCGGCGCGATATCGTGCATGAAGGCCGCGTCGATGACGCGGGTTACCGTTCCCGCTCCCGAACCCATGGTGATTTTGACACCGTGATATCCGTCCGAAATCCCTGTCGTTTCAGGGATCGTCAGCGAGGATTGCCCGGCCTTCAGCACGGTGTCGACTTCCGCAAGCGAAGCGCGCTCATGCCCATGGCTTTTGACGGCGATGTGCACGGGCAGGTCGTTTGCGGGTGCCGCCCCGAAGACCAGTTCGAGGGCTGTGCCGGAAAACACGTCCCGCGCCGGGCGAACATCGCGCACCAGTGCGGCGAGACGCTTCGTCTCTTCCCGGTCGAGCGGCACGGGCAGCACGACGGTCAGCGGTGTGGCGTCGACGACCTCAAGCTCGAAGAACCAGATGATGTCGCGTTCCGCCAGATCCTCGCAGAGCAGCAGCACCTCGTTATCGCCGGCTGCGAGATCGAGCGTGATGTCACGGCTGCTTTCGACATTGCGGATGAAAGGTTCGAAACGGACCTGTTCGACGCTGCCCACCCAGATGCGGACGCCGCCGCAGGTGCGCAGCCGAAAATGCGCCTGTCTTGCCGCATCGCTACGGAAGGTGCCCTTCAGCCAGCGCTGCACATGGGTAGGAACATGCCAGAAACCGGTGAATTCTACACGGCGGTTGGAGCCCGGCAGGTTGAGGTGCGATACCGGCCAGCTGGTATCGGGTGCGATATCGCGGCCGATCATGGTCTGCTGGAAGGCCTTGCGGCAGGGCAGGTCGCCCACATCCACGAAACCGTTGATGAAGCGATAGTTCACGCGGTCTTCGGCGGGGGCTGCGGTGCCGGGAAACGACGTCTCGACCAGATCGGAGACGATCCAGGCGGTCACCGTTTCGCCGTTTGCGACGGTATATGTTGGCTGCGACGCGTTCGCCGCAAATGGTCCATCCGTCATAATGGATCGCCTCCCGTCGATCTTTATGAAATTATTTTCACAATCCGATTTTTGCTTTTCTGCGTCGATTTGTGCGATTTATGTAAAACAAACAGCTTGACGTTTATTCTGTCAAGCCGCAAAACATTATAAATCGAATTAAGCAGAGGAGCTTCCGTTCGATTTATGAAAATATTTTCATTGGGAGGATGAGCATGATGAAATTGTTTTCGGGCGTCAGCGCCCTCGTAGTGGCCTCTGTCGCAGGTCTTGCGACGGCCCAGGCCGAGACCCGCACGATTACTTTCCTTTTTACGGATGACGACCAGGGTTATGTGCAACGCATGTCGGAACTCAGCAAGGAGTTCGAGACGGCCAATCCGGGTGTGAAGATCAATTTCGTGTCTTCGGGTTATGACGCGGTTTCCAAGCAGCTGCCGGTGCAGCTTGCGGTCGGCGAAGGTCCTGATATCGCCAAGATCACCGACTGGCAGCTTGCGCCCTATTATCTCGACATGCGCCCCTATATGAAGGATGCGGAAGCCTTCGCGAAGCTGCACGGTTCCAGCCTCAACCAGCTTCGCCTGCCGAATGTCAACGATCCGCAGTCGATCAACGGTTACATGGCGTCGCAGACGCTGAACCTGCCCTTCGTCAACAAGACGCTGTTCGAGCAGGCGGGCGAACCCTTGCCCGGCCCAACCGCGAAATTCAGCGAGATCGTCGAGGCTTCCGCCCGTGTCGCCAAGGCGACCGGCGTGCAGATTCCCTTCACCATGGACCGTTCCGGCCACCGCTTCTCCGGCGGCGCCTTTGCTTATGGCGCGACCTATGTGAAGGACGGCAAGTTCAGCTTCCCGGACGATGCGGCGAAGAAATATATCGCCGATATCTATTCATGGACGCAGAACGGCAGCTTCCCCAAGGAAATGTGGGGTGCGGCCGGCGGTTCGCAGTACAAGAACATGGGTGACGAATTCGTCAACGGCAATGTCGTGACCTATCTGGCCGGCAACTGGATGGTCAATCCGTTCCAGAACAAGATCGGCGACAGTTTCGAATGGACGGCGATCAATGCGCCCTGCGGCGAGGCCGGATGCTACGCCATGCCCGGCGGCACCGCCATTGTCGGCTTCAAGCGCACCAAATATCCCGAAGATGTGGCTCACTTCATCGAGTTCCTCGGCTCCGAAAAGGTGCAGCGGGAAATCGCCGAGAACTACGTCATCCTGACCGGCGCGGAGATCGTCGATCCGCAATACAAGCTGAAGAGCGAAGACGCCAAGGCGGCGATGAAGGTCTTCCTCGACAACAAGAAGAACGTGCCGCAGGCCGCCCGTGAGTTCGAACGCGCCAAGGGCGGCAGCGCCATGTATCAGCAGATCGTGCAGCGCATGAGCCAGCTCATCGTCGGCGAGTTGACGCTCGATCAGACCTACAAGGTTCTGGAGGATGACGTCGCCAAGATCAACGAGGCCGTCGCGGTCAAGAAATAACGGCCCGACCGTCCGCCTCCGGCGGAATGATGAAGCTCTCGAACGATATGCCCGGAGTGGTGCTCCGGGCATATCGCGCCGTTTCTTTCCGAAGGCGGCGCATTTTCGCTGGAGGAATTGCCGCAGGGAGCCGTTCCCGGCCGCCCATCGAAAAACTGAAATAGGCTCCGTTTAAACCTGACGATGAGGCGCGCGGAACGCCGCGCCGCCTGTTTTCGTCACGCGTCACTCGCTGAAAATCATAGGATTCGTCATGGCCAGACTGAAGATGTCGTCTTTCTTTTCCGCACGCTCGAGCCTGCTCGCCTCCGTCGCATTGCTGGTTCTGGTTCCGGGCGCGCAGGCGTTCGATCGCACCGGCCCGGCAGGTGAGGGTTATGCGATTACGGTGCCGGAACCAGCGGCGACATATCCGCTGCCGCTTGCCGACAATTATCGCAACCAGACCGGCAAGAATGAGAAGGGCGAGGCGGTTCGCGCCTATGATGACCGGGACAACCCGATCATTGAAATCCTCTCCGGTTTCAACCGCATCTGGACGCTTGGCGATGAAAAATGGGCGGATGGCGGCGCCAATGGCGATGGTCCGGCGGATTTCAGCCATGTAAAGATCGTCGATCCCGCCGTCTGGCAGGAAAACATGCGTTACGTGCTGTCCGTGACCGGTGAAAACCGCACGCGCGCTGCCGCTTTCGAAGCCTATATGAATGATCGCCGTTCGCAGGGTTACAGCGTCATCGACGGCATGGGGCCGCTTGCCGACTGGTATCGCGAAGGGGCGGGCGCAACGACGACGATCAATCATACGCTGGCTGATTTCGACCCGAACGAGGTCATCACCCGCAAGGAAGACGACAAGGGCACCGAGGCGGGTGCAGCCGATAGCGAGTTGAAGGATTTCGTCGCCTTCATGAAGGTCATTCGCGGCCCGGAGGGCACGACGTCGCCGGCGAAATATTTCTATTCCTCACCGCGGCCCTGGCGCATGAACGACAAAGGCGAGGTGATCGAGACCGGTAAGGAAACGATTGGCGACCGCAGCTTCGAAAGTCATGACAGCGATCCGGGCGTCATCGTGCCGGCGCTGAAATATGCGCGGGAAAATCGCGGGCGCGGCAAGGATGGCGGTTTTCCGAGCGGGCACACCAATGCCGCCTATCTGGCCGCCATTGCCTATGCCTATGCGGTGCCGGAGCGCTTTTCCGAATTGCTGACGGCTGCCTCCGAACTCGGCGAGAGCCGCATCGTCGCCGGCATGCATTCGCCGCTCGACGTGATCGGCGGCCGCATCACCGCAACCGCCATGGCTGCCGCCATGTTGCAGGACCCGAAAAATGCCGAGGCGAAGAAGGCCGCGCATGCGGCCTTGCAGGCCTATTTCACTAAGCGCCTGCCGCAGGGCCAGTCCCTTATCGATTTTGCCCATGGCGCAAAGCCGGATGTCGACCGCTTTGCTGATGCCGCAAAGAACGGGACGGACTATCGCAGGCGCATGACCTATTCCTTCAGCCGCGACAGGGCCGCAGGCGATGCGCCGATGATGGTGCCGAAGGGGGCGGAGGTCCTGCTGGAGACACGTTTGCCCTATCTCGATGCCGCCCAGCGCCGCGCCGTGTTGTTTTCCACCGGCATCGAGGCCGGTTATCCGCTGCTGGATGACAGCAATGGCTGGGGCCGCATCAATCTGGTCGCTGCCGCCAGCGGTTACGGCGCGTTTGACGGCGATGTCGAGGTGACGATGGACGCTGCCGCCGGCGGGTTCAATGCGACGGACAGATGGACGAACGATATTGCCGGGGCAGGGCGTCTCGTCAAATCCGGCAGCGGAGCGCTGACGCTTGGCGGCCATAACAGCTATGGCGGCGGCACCATTCTCAGGGAGGGAACGCTGGTGGCATCGTCCGCCGATGCGCTTGGAACCGGCGGCGTGCTGGTCAGCGGCGGTACGCTTTCGCTCGGCGGAGAGACGGATCTTGTCATCGGCGGCGACTATGCGCAGTCGGGCGGCACGCTGGCGGTCGATCCGCAGAAGGCTGCGCTTCGGATCAAGGGCAATGCGGTGCTGGACGGCGCTACGCTGAAGCTCGTTTTCGATGGCGACGCGCCAGCCACCGGCACGCGGTTCGACGTGATCACCGCCAACGGCCTGACCGGAACCTTTACCTCGATAGATGCGGGCAATGTGACGCTGCGGCCGGTCTATACCGGCTCGGCACTGTCGGTGGTGGTGGAATAGGCCGATGCACGAGGCCTGCCGGGCGCGGTTGAAGCAGCCGCGCCCGGAGGTTCGGTTCAAGAGTCCTGCCGCCGCATCAGCAGGAAGATGACCGGTGCGGCGAGCACCGAAACGATGGCGGCGATGATAAAGGAGGCCTGATAGCCGAATTTTTCGGCAATCGCGCCGGCGCCCAGCCCGCCGATCATGCCGACAACGCCGTCCATGCACTGGAACAGGGTGAAATCGACGCCTGCCTGCCGGGGGTCGGACCAGCCCATGAAGCAGGCGTAAAGCGCGACGAAGCCAATGGACATGATGCCCGACGAGCTTGCCACCGCAACCGCCATGACGACCCATTGCGAAATATCGCCGTGAACGCTGAAATAGGCGAAAAGGCACAACAGCGCCGTCTGCACGAAGATGGCGATGAGCAGGGTTCGTGATGCCCCGTAGAGGCGCACCAGCGTGCCGCCGAGCAGCGCGCCGGCGAAACCGACGATCATGCTGCCGACGCCATTCAGCGCGCCGATGGTGGCGAGATCGAAGCCGTAATCGACCAGAAACGGGCCGAGCATGGCGAGACCCCATTTCTGCGCGGCGACATAAACGGCCGCGACCAGAAGCCCGGTGCGGACTTCCCGTCGCCTGAGCGCGTTTTTGATCGATGGCAGGTGGTCCCGTGTTTGCGTGACCGTTCTTGCCGCCGGGCCGAGCAGGAAGGGGAGCGCGAGCAGGATGACGAGCCCGGCCATGACCAGCGTGGCGCTCGTCCAGCCGGCGCGCTCCACCAGCACCAGAAACAGGCCGGCGCCGATGGCGGAGCCGAGATAGGAGCCGCCCACCTGTGCGGCATTGCCCCAGCCATGATGCTCTTCCGCCAGCGTTTCGACCGCATAGCCGTCGCAGGCGATGTCGACTGTCGCCGTCACCAGCGCGATCACCGACAGGATGGCGATTGCGACGGAAACCGGCGACGGGCCGGTGAAAGCAAGAACAGCGAGGCCGCAGGCGCAGGCGGCGATGCCCGTGCCGACGATCACCCGCGACCGGTTCCTGCCGACGGGCGGCAGCCGGTAACGCTCCACATGCGGCGACCAGAGGAATTTCAGCGCCCAGGGCAGAACGACGAGATAAAGCAGGCCGATCTGGTCCAGCGGCAGTCCGGCGGTTCTGAGCACCGCCGGCAGGCCGAGAAAGGTCAGCCCGCCAATCACGCTCTGGCCGACATAAAGCCCGCCGACCGCCACGAAGACGGCGGCCGGCGACGGCTTGGTTGTGGCAGGGTTCTGCTGCAGCATCAGAAGCGATACCGGATGCTGCCGACGACCTTGCGGCCTTCGTCATAATAGCAGAAGCCCGTGGTGCAGACCTGTTTCACCTCGTCGAGAAGGTTGGTGGCATTGATCTGCAGTTTCACGCCTTCCAGCGAGGGCAGGGCCTTGCCGAGATCGTAGCGCAGCGAGGCATCGACGAAGGTGCGGGCCTCATTGTCGAGAATGGGCGTGTGCTGGTTGTCGCCGAAGCTCGATCCGAAATAACGCAGGCCCGCGCCGATGCCGAGACCTTCAAGCGCGCCGCTCTGGAACTCGTAATCGGCCCACAGCGAGAAGGTGTGATAGGGCGAGGAATTGAGCTGCTTGCCCACCGTTTCCGACGTCAGTTTGGTGATTTCAACGTCGTTATAGGAATAGGAGCCGATGAGGCTCCAGCCATTGTCGAGCGAGGCCGTGGCTTCGAGTTCCACGCCGCGCGAGCGCAGGTCGAGCTGGCGCAGCAGGTTGATGCCGGATGAGGTCTCGTAGACCGTCGCATTGTCCTGATCGAGATTGAAGAAGGCGGCGCTCAGCAGGGCGTTATATTGCGGCAGGGCATATTTCACGCCGAGTTCATATTGCTTGCCGACCGTCGGCTGCGCCTGGCCCGTAACCGTTCCCGTGGTGATGATGACGCCCGGATTGGCGACGAAGGAGGTGCCGTAGCTGACATAGGGCATCACGCCGCTGTCAAAGACATAACCGAGGCTGGCGCGGCCGGTCGTCTTGGTTTCATCGCCGTCATAGGTGGGGGCCGTTGCGTCTCCGACGGTCTGGGCCTGATATTCGGTGTCCAGCCAGTCGTGGCGGATGCCGGCCGTCAGGCGCCAGCGGTCGATTTCGACCTGATCCTGCGCATAGATGCCGAGCGTGTTCATCCGCTGGGTCAATATCAGCGATACATCAGGCGTATAGGTATAGGTGTCGGTGAACAGGCCCGGCCCGCTGCCCTGTTTCGAGGTGTAGGACATGTGGCTGAAGTCGATACCCGTCAGCAGCGTATGTTTCGCCGGGCCGGTGTCGAATTCGGTCTTCAGGTAATTGTCTGCTGAGACGCCTGCATTGTCCTCGATGGTGATGCCGGGATAATTGGCGAAGACCCATTGCTGGTCCGCCGAAAGGGCCGAATAACGCGCCTTGCTGTAGAAGGTGACGTTGTCGTTGATTTCATGCTCGAACTCATAGCCGGATACGCCATTGTTTCTGCTCGAAATCATTAAAACGGGAATCGCCGCCATAAACCGGCGTCGCGCCGATCGACTTGCCGTCGCTGCCGTAATTGTTGATGTATCCCCAGGTGCCGCCGGTGGTGCTGTCCATATATTCGCCGAGCAGCGTCAGCCTGGTGCCGGCATCCGGCTGGAAGGTGAAGGCGGGCGCGATGAACAGCCGGTCGTCCTTGATGGCGCTGATTTCGTTGCGGCCGTCGCGGGCCACCCCGGTCAGGCGGTAAAGCATGGTCTTCTCGTCATCGACGGCGCCGGAAAGATCGAAAGCGCCCTGCACGCGGCCGAAGGAGCCATATTGCAGCTCCACGTCGCGCAGCGTCTCTTCGGTCGGGCGTTTCGAGATGATATCGACAATGCCGCCGGAGCTGCTGGCACCATAGATGGAGGCGGCCGGGCCGCGCAGGATGGAAACCGCTTCCACGCCATAGGGCTCAAGCCGGGCGCTGCCGTTCTGGCTGCTGACCTGCCGCAGGCCGTCGCGGAAGATGCCGGTGGTGCTGAGATCGGTGCCGCGCACCTTGAAGGCGTCGAAACGCGGCTCCGCGCCATATTGGCCGATGCGCGCGCCGGGCGTGTAGTTCAGCGCTTCCGAGAGGTTCTGCGGCTTCAGGTCATCGAGCTGCTTGCGGCTGACGGTGGTGATCGACTGGGCGGTTTCGGCAACCGGCGTATCGGTCTTGGTGGCGGTGCGGCCGGATTTGCCGACATAGCCATTGCTCTCGATGATGCCCCTGGCGCCTTCAAGGCCGGTGCCCTGCACGGTGATCGGCGCAAGCAGGGTGCTGCCGGCGGCAGCCGAACCGCCGCTTTCGCCGGTCTGGCTGGCGGGATCGAAAATGCGGACGGTATTGCCGCCGGCCAATGCGTAGTTCAGTCCCGATCCGGCCAGAAGCCCGCTGACGGCCGCCGATACGCTGAGCGTGCCCTTGACGCCGGCCGTGCTGCGACCCCTGGTGATCGCAGAGGGGTAGACCATGCGCAGATTGGCCTGGCGGCCGAAGCTGAGAATGGCGTTTTCCAGCGGCCCTGCGGGAATGGAGACGGTGACAGTGGCGGGTGCGCCGCTTGCGGCGGGCGGTGTCTGCGCGCTGGCGGTCGTGGCGCCCGGACCTGCGGCGACGATACCCCCGATGATCGCCGTCGTCGTCAGCCAGAACCAGCCGCGTGCCTGCTTGCCCAAATTCATGTCATTCCCTCTCACTCGTGATCTCATGCCGCCCGCTGAAACGGGTCCTGATTGCCTAGAGTGAAAAGGCGGGCCGACTCCTGACGTCGGATTTGCGAAAAAAGTTATTTTATCGCGAGCGGACGAAAACCAGCATTCCGGAAAGCCGCGATACGGAAACGGGAAGGCTTTCTTCGAGAATGGTGAGCGCCTGATCCGTGTCCTTCAGGTCGAAGATGCCGGAGACGTGCTGCCTCGCCGCCGCCTCATCGAGGATGACGATGCGACCCCGGCGATATTGCGAGAGAATATCGAGAACCTCGCGCAGCTGCTGGCCGGAAAAGACGAGCTTGCCTTCGCGCCAGGCCATGCTGTTGGCGACATCCTTGCGGGCGCGCACCAGCCGGCCGTCACCGCCAAGGGTCACGGTCTCTCCGGGTGTCAGCACGGCGATCTCGGCGCCTGTGGTCACTTCCACCCGGCCTTCCTCCACCTGCACTTCCTGCGGCAGCGCGCCATTGCCGGTGCGCACCGAATAATGGGTGCCGAGCGCCTTTGCCGTCAGCGCTCCATCCTCGACAATGAAGGGCCGCTCCGGGTTTTTGGCGACATCGAAATAGGCTTCGCCGCGAAGAAGGGTGATGCGCCGTTCCTTTTGCGAATAATGAACCGCAATCGCCGTGTCGGTGTTCAGGCTGATGCGGCTGCCGTCTTCCAGCGAAAGCATGCGTGTTTCGCCGATTTCGGTGTAATAATCCGCCTGCCAGCGGTTCTTCAATCCGCTTTTCTCCGCAAACAGCGCCGCAAGCCCGATGAGGCAGAGACCGGCAATACCCGCCAGCATTGCCCGGCGAGGTCCGCGCCGTTTTCGCTGCTCGACCGGTGCAAGCTCTATATCGCCAAGCTCGCCCCAGAGGCTCTGCATGTCCTCATAGGCGCCAGCATGGGCGGCATCGGCCCGCAGCCAGACATGAAACGCCTCGCGCTCCGCTTCCGTCGCGTCTGCCGATTGCATGCGCGCCACCCACAGCGCGGCCTCTTCGGCCAGAGCGTCATCGGTCAAGCCGTTATCCTTCTGACCGTCCGGGCGCTTGTTCATGTCCTGATCTGCCGTTTGTTGCGTGCTGAGATGTGGTCCTTTTCCCTTATAGAGTGAAAAAGGATGCGAACACCTGATGCCGGTCTACATTTTTATTTGCGCGCGAACCTGACGGCAGTGCAGCAGCGCCTTGATGATGTGTTTTTCCACCATGTTGCGGGAAATGCCGAGACGGGCGGCGATTTCGCCATTGGAATGTCCATGCAGGCGGCTGAGCACGAAGACCTGCTGGCAACGCTTGGGCAGGGCCTCGATGGCCCGCGCCATTAAAATAAGGTGCTGCCGCCCGGCGACGATCCGCTCCTGCCCCGGCTCTTCGCAGGCAACGGCAAAGCCCGCTTCGTAAGGTGCGAATAACGGCCGCTCGCGCGACTGGCGAATGGCGGTCAGGCGGGCGACGGACCGGGCGATCTGGAAGAGATAGGCCTGTGGATTGTCGATCAGCGTCGCATGAGAAACCTCCAGCGCCCGCAGCAGGGTTTCCTGCATGGCGTCGGCGGCGTCTTCCCGGTTCTGCAAGCGCCGGCGGAAAAACCGCATCAGGCGGCTTTCCTCCTCGGCATCGAGAACCTGTAACAGGGCTTTGCTCATCAATCGACCCGGTGACGTATTGGCTTGGCGCATGAAGCAGCCGGATATGCTGCGTCATGTCGCGATAAACATGATAGTTGTAATCATATTTATCGTCTTCGGATGCAAGCTGCCAACCAGTAAAAAACCGGGGGCGAAATCAGGCTCAGGTTTCCGTGATGATTGTTGCGGGATTACATCAGGCCGCCTGGGCTGAGTTACAGGAAATAACGCACCCTGAGCGGCAACAGCGCTGCGCCGAGAGCCGAGGGATCGCCCTTAGTCTCGCCGAGAACCAGCTTCGCCTCCTTTGGCCCGACACCATAACGATGTTCGCGCCGGGAGGGCATGTGCGCGCGTTCGATCATCATCTGGCCCAGCGCACGCGGCAATTGCCCGCCAAAGACGATGGCCTGCGGATCGAGAACCGCGATCAGGCTCGCCACCAGCCTGTCCACCTGCGGCATCGTCTCGGCGAGCCACTCCTCGACGCCCGGCCATGCGGGGTCGAATTGCTGATAGAGCGCTTCGATGGAATGGATGTCGACGCCGTTTTTCTGGAGCGCGGCGATCAGATATTGCAGGGCCGGGCGTTTGGGCGATTCATCCGGGCTGTATATGCCGCTGAATTCGCCGGCATTGCCATGAAAGCCGTGAAACGGCTGGCCACCGAGGATCAACCCGCCGCCGAAACCGTAATTGAAGGACAGATAAGCGAAGGTCTGGCACCAGGAGCCGACACCGCGAAGGCTTTCACCGATCGCACCTGTGGTGGCATTGTTCTCCAGCCAGACCGGCAGCCGGAACCTCTCTTCGAGGATCGGCTTCAGGTCCATCAGCGACCAGTCGCGCAGGGGCTCCGGCGCATTGAAGGCGCGGTCCTCAGACACGAAGAAGCCGGACATTGAAAAGCCGAGGCCAAGCAGGCGCTCGCGCGGGATGCGATGTTCCGAGAGCAGCCTGTCGAGGGCCAGAGACAAGGCCGCAAGCGTCTCCTCCCTGTCCTCCGGAAGCATCTTCAGTTTTTCCTCGACAATCACGTCGCAGCGGAAATCGGCGATGCAGATCACCACGGAATCTGTGTTGATGGAAATGCCGAGCGAATAGGCTGCCTCCGGCACCAGTTCGATGGTGGGGCTCGGCTGGCCGCGGGTGCCCTTGAGCGGCGCCCCGGTTTGCAGAAGCCCGCGCTCCAGCAGGCCTTCGATCAGCCGGTGGACGGATTGCTGCGTCAGGTTGGTGTGACCGGTGATCGATGCGCGGGCGATGGGGCCGTGGCGGCGGATGATATCGAGAACGAGACGCTCGTTTTCGCTGGCAAGCGGCTGGCGGTCGAAGGTCTGGGGCTGGGTCTGATCCATGGTCATGGCTCTGGATAATGGCTGTGCGGGACGGCTGCAATGCGGACCACCGTGGCTGACATAACTTTTCATGGATCCTGTTATAAATATTACACTATGAGTGTATTAAATCCAGGCGGTCAACAACCGGTTCGCAGGAGCCGCCTCGGCCGCGGACAAGGGGAAAGTCTGACACCTGCAACCAGCGCCGGTAAACACAACGTCTGAAAGTGAAAATCATGCATCAAACCCTTGCCGCCTCTCGAAATACCTCCAGCCCCTGCAATGTCCTTGCGCTCTGCTCGCGCGACAATCCGGCCATTCTGACCATTGCCCATCGCGGTTTCTGGACCGCAACCGCCGAAAATTCGCTGGCTTCCGTCCGTGCCGCGGTTGCGGCGGGGGTAGAGATGATCGAGATCGACACGCAGGCGACGGCCGATGGCCGGCTGGTCGTCATTCACGACGGGACACTCGACCGCACGACGACGGGGAAGGGCGTCGTGAATGCGCTGCCCTTCGAGGTGGTCCGCGCTGCAAGACTGAAGGCCGGTGCGGGTGGCGATGCGGCCGAGGTGACCGATGAATGCGTGCCGACGCTGGAAGAATTGCTGGAAGAGGCGCGCGGCAGGATCGCCGTCAATATCGACACCAAATTCGCCCGCGATCTGCCGCTGGTCACGGAAACCGTGCTGCGGCTCGGTATTCAGGATCAGGTGCTGGTGAAGACCGATGTCGACCCGGAAGCCGCCCGTTTCGAGGTGCTGGATGCGCACTGGTTCGGCAAGATCCCGCATATGCCGATGTTCCCGGTGCGGAAGGGCAAGTTTGCGGAGGATTTGCGCCGTATCGAGGCGTTGCGTGCGCCGATGATCGAGGTGAAATTCACCGATATAGCCGATCTGGCCGAAGGTCGTGCGGAGATGGAGCGCCAGAACATCCGTCTCTGGATCAACACGCTCGACGTCGCCCATTGCCTCGATTTCAATGACACGTGCGCGCTGGCGGACCCTGAAGCCGTGTGGGGCGCTCTCGCTGAGGCCGGCGTCGGAGCGATCCAGACGGATGAGGTCGAAGCTTTTACCGGCTGGCTGAAGACGGCCCCCGGCGCGACGGGTAGAGCATGGGCAAGATGAGCAAGCGTCTCGAAGCGCCGTCGCCATCGTCCTGGTAAAGTCGATGGCAGATGTGTTGAAACATCTGCCATCTGCATATCAGCCGGCTGAAACGCCGCAACCGAGCAATGTCCGGTCAGGCCGCCATCGGTCGTCAGTTCGCCCGGGACAGCGCAATTGCATCAGGACCTGCGGGAAAACGAAGCTGGCCGGATAGGTCATGGACGGCGCTCCAGATCGCGTCGGCGACATCGCCTTCGCTGGTCGTCATGGCCGGTTTGGCGAAGCCTTCAAGGATTGGTCCTGCAAAGTCCATGTAGTCTTCCGGCAGCAGTTGCTCCAGCGGCAGGATGGCGTTTGTCGTGAAGCGGGTGGTCGGGGCATAACCCGGTTCCACCAGCTTCACCCGGATGTTGAAATGACCGAGTTCATGCGCGAGCGAACCGGAGAAACCCTGGATTGCCTGCTTGCTGGCGGTGTAGGCGGCGGCGAGCGGGAAGGAGGCGAGCGTCGCGCTGGATGTGACATTGATGATCGTGCCGGATCGGCGCTTTCGCATCTGCGGGATTATCGCCTGCGTCATCGCCATCACACCGAAGCTGTTGGTGTCGAAGATCGTGCGGATTGCCGACACGGGTGTCGCTTCAAAAGCGCCGACCATGCCGATGCCGGCATTGTTGACCAGCACATCGACCGGACCTGCCGCATCGATCAGCGCCGCGATGCTTTGTTCGTCCGTCACATCCAGCGGCAGGACGCGCAACCGGTCGGTGTCGCCAACGACGCGGTCGGGATCCGGATGCCGCATGGTGGCAACGACATTCCAGCCGCGCGAAAGAAAGAGCTCTGCAGTTGCCTTGCCATAGCCCGATGAGGTGCCGGTGATGAGGATCGTTCTGGTCATCATAATCTCCATTGTTCGATAGGACCGGAGATAGACGACCTGTTCTGGATGATATATGCTACGAACTCCGCAATTTATTATTGATCGTCCAGACAATGGATCCTCTTAGCGATATCATCGATCTTCTGCGGCCGAGCGCCGCCGTTTCGAAGCCGATTTCCGGACGTGGCCGGTGGGGCGTGCGTTACCGCGCCTATGACGCCCCGGGTTTTGCCGTGGTGCTGGCCGGTGCGGCGTGGCTTATGATCGATGGCCGGGAACCGCTGCGGCTGGCGCACGGCGATTTCCTGCTTTTGCCCTCCACGCCCGCCTTTTCGCTTTGCAGCGATACCGACGTCGACTGCATTCCGGTCGAGCCGCAAGATCAGGCGGTGCGGCATGGGGAACAGCAAGGGGAACCCGATTTCGTTGCGCTGGGAGGAAGTTTCACGTTCGAGCGGGTCAATGCGGCGCTGCTGCTTTCGTTGATGCCCGAGCTGATCCATGTGCCGGCGGGTGAGGGCGGAGCATCCCGACTGGCGCGTCTGATCGAGTTGCTGGCGGAAGAATGCACGCGCGAGGATGCGGGCAAAGAACTGATCATCCGGCGCATGCTGGAAGTTTTGCTGGTTGAAGTGCTGCGTCGGCCGAACGCGGGCAACGAGGCTATTCCGGTGGGACTGGTGAAGGGAATGCGTTTGCCGGGGCTTGCCCGCGCATTGTCCGCCATGCACGCCAATATCCGCGCGAACTGGACCGTCGGCGAACTGGCCGGCATCGCCGGCATGTCGCGCTCGGCCTTCGCGGCGCGTTTTCATGAAATGCTCGGCTGCGCGCCGATTGAATATCTGGCCCGCTGGCGGATGGCGCTTGCCAGGGACGCGCTGATGCGCGGGGTGAAGTCGCTCGACGATATTGCGGAGGAGATCGGTTATGAATCCGCCAGCGCATTCAGCACCGCTTTCCGCAGGAGAACGGGTGTCGCTCCGGGCAGCTTTGCCCGTGCGAACAGCGACAGGCACTGACTGCGCGGATTTTCTGCAGCCGTGCCGGTCATGGCGGCGGCGGGAGCCTTTTCGGACCATCTAGAGAGAGTGACGTTGATCCGTGCCGGTATAGGCGCGTTCGCTCCAGAGCAGGGCTCTGCGCAGCCGATCCGACATCGCTTCGGTTATGGCGCCCACGAACAGGATATGGTCTGCGGCGTCGATGGAACCGACAAGTTCGCAGTCCATGGACAGGAGCGCATCGGCAAGTCTGGGGCTTCCTGACGGCCAGGCATCCCAGTCTCCGATGCTGAACCGGTCCGGGTGATTTCCCTTGCCCGCAAAGACATCGGCAATCTCCTCCTGTCCTCTGGCCAGTGCCGCAACGGAGAAGCGTCGGCTCGCTGCGATGAGATCGACCATGCGGCTGCTGGCGTCGATGGAGATCATCAGAAGCGGCGGTTCTGCGCTGAGCGGCATGAAGGAGGTGATTGTGCGCCCAACCCGCTCTCCGGCGTGGCAGGCCGCAGCCACCGCCACGGTGAAGGTTAGGCCGGCCATTGAATCCTTGAATTCACGCGGGGAGATCATCGGAGAGGCGCAAGCTTTCAGCGGAACATGCGCGTGATTGACCACACCGCCATCGATCAGCCTGAGATTATGAGACATGGTGTGCCGGGCTAACCGCCCGCTCCCGGATTTTTCGAAAAAATGGACATCTTCGCTGCAGCGCCATTCATAATGTCGGCATTGTCAGGCGGTGACTTTTTCTCATGCACGCGCGGCCAGATGCCGGAATAATGGCGGTTGAGGTCGAGCCAGACATGCAGCCCCGCTTCGGTATCCGGCCGGATCGCCGCGGCGGGACATTCGCCCTCGCAAATCCCGCAGTCGATACATTGATCGGGGTGAATGACGAGCATGTTCTCGCCTTCATAAAAACATTCGACCGGACAGACTTCCACGCAGTCCATGTATTTGCAGGCGATGCAGTTTTCGGTGACGACATAGGGCATTGAGACGCTCGAAGGGAGTTGCAGCCGGACGGCGGCTGTCCGGCTGCGCCTGATCCGGCCGGCCGCCCAGGGCAGCGGGACCGGCCGGATCGGTGGGGCTCAAATCAAAGGCGGGCGGCGACCGCCTGCCAGTTCACCAGATTGTCGAGGAAGTTTTCGAGGTAAGCGGGGCGCTTGTTGCGGAAATCGATGTAATAGCTGTGTTCCCATACATCGCAGCCAAGAAGCGCCTTCTGCCCGAAGCACAGCGGATTGACCCCGTTTTCGGTGCGGGTGATCTTTAGCGAACCGTCGGTATCCACCACCAGCCACGCCCAGCCCGAACCGAACTGGGAGGCGCCGGAGAGGGCGAAATTCTGCTTGAACAGCGCGACCGAGCCGAAGGACTGCGTCAGCGCATCTTCCAGCACCTTGGGGATCGCATGATTTTCCGGCCCCATGATTTCCCAGAAGAGATTGTGGTTCCAGTGCTGGGAGGCATTGTTGAAGATGCCGGATTGCGCCACTGCACCCTTCTCATAGGTGCCCCGGACGATCTCTTCGAGGCTCCTGTTTTCCCATTCGGTGCCGACGATCGCCTTGTTGAGATTATCGACATAGGCCTTATGGTGAAGATCGTGATGGAACTTCAGCGTCTCCTCGGACATGCCCGAGGGGGCGAGCGCATCATGGGCATAGGGGAGGTCGGGAAGCTGGAAAGCCATGGAGTATCCTTTGTCAACTGTTCGCTCAAGAGCATGGAAAGAGCCTTGCGAAAACAAGGTGACAGTACTTCTAGGACCTCAACCATGGTTCAGGTCAAGAGGTTTTTTAAAGGCCACGCGACGCTGACGGGCAAGCGGGAAGAAAGCGCTTTTGGATCCGGTAGAGCGGCTCCGGCAGAGCAGAGCCACTATGCTCCACCGGTCTTAATGGCCTCTAAGACTGCCGTTCTGCTTGATATTTTGGCAGCGACTGCGCAGCATGCTTTCCGTTATTGATGAGAGGGAGAAAGTCTTGGCCAGAGCCGTTGGAATTGGTGGCGTATTCTTCAGAGCAGCAGATGCTGCCGGTCTGGCCGAATGGTATGAAAAACATCTCGGCATCGACGATCTGCATAAATCCGTGTGGCATCAGGAGGCCGGAATGACGATTTTTGGGCCTTTCGACAGAAATAGCGAATACTTCGGTCGTGCTGAACAGCAATGGATGATCAATTTCCGGGTGGATGATCTCGATGCTCTTATCGTGAAGCTGACGGCAGACGGCATCGAGGTTGAAACCCGCGCCGAATGGGATTCAGCGGTGGGGCGCTTCGCAAGGATACATGATCCGGAAGGTAATCCGGTGGAATTGTGGGAGCCCGCTCGGAGCTGACATTATTTGTGCGCCGCCGGATCGCCTCGAAGGTGAGTGCTTTACCTCGCGCCAGGGTTGACGCCGGATCGGTGGCCGCGCTGTTTCGACATGGGCTTCCGAGGAGGGCGGTCGCTCAGATTGCGATAAGCACAAGTCTGACCGACAGATTCTGATCCCTGTCCGGCGCGTCATGCCTTCTCAATCAACTGCTCATATGCCTTGCGGCACGATCGGCGCCCTCAAAGCCCGAGGAACTTGAAGGGTTTGGTGTCCTTCAGGCTCTCATTCGCCATACCCGAATAGATATGGATCTGATTGGGGCCGAGATCGAGTTTCTTGACCGCACCGGTTTCTTTCGAGAGATCGAGTTTCGTCATGTCGATCCAGAAGATATTCGGCGTCAGAGCCGATTCGAAGAAATAGAGTTTGCGTTTGTGATCTATCACCGTGCGCCAGCGGGTTGAGGAAATATTCGGCTGGTCTGGTGTGGTAATGCCGTAGGGAACGGAGACGTTGCGGATCACGCTGAAGACGCTCGCGATGGCTTCGACAGGATTCTCGCTCTTTGGAATGGCGTTGGCGTAGAAAGAGGCGCGGGCAAACCGGTCCGATGCGCGGTTGGTGCCCGGCAGCATGACAGTGCCGCCGATCTGCTGCCAATATTCGTTGAGCGCCAGCTGGTGGTCGAAGGTCGGCGAATTGGTCATCACCTGAAACTGACGCCCGTGATGGATGACCTGCTTGCCATCGATATATTCAACGATCGCGCTGTCGCCGCTCGCATCCGAAAGGGAAAGGTGCAAAGTTGCCAGACGCTCTTCACCGGGCACATTGTCGGTCACGATTGTGAAGGGGTTTTTCTCGAGCGCAGCGACTGCCTCTTCCACCGTCGCGAAATTGTCGAGTGCATATTGCGCCCAGGCCGCGATAGACAGACCCGGCGATTTGCCGTCATAGGCGGGATAGCTCGACTCAACCAGCCAGAGGACGTTTGCAGCAAGCCCCGCCTCATTCATGCCGTCCGTCGTGGAAATATCATAGCCCGATGCAATGACGCTGCCGTATTTCGAAGTCCATTTGACCGAATTCGGCCCAGCCTCGCCAGAGCGCTCCATGCCGCGGGGGAAGACCCAGATATTGGTTCCTACATCCGTTTTCCAATCCATCGACCGGGCCGTCATCACCTGATCATTTTCGCCCAGATAGACGAACCGCGTGCAGGCCTGCGCGACAGAGGTTGTGAGCGTCGCGATGGAAAAGATCGCGGCGGTGCAGGCGGAAAAAAACGGAAGGGTGCTCTGGCGCATGGGAACGTCTCCGGGTCTCGCGGTACAAATACAGCGTATGATAGAAGATCGGACTTGTTGGGGCGTGTCAAATAGGTTTAGCTGCAGGCGATCGGTTGGGGAGACGTCGTTGCTAAAATTATCAGCTTTTGCGGCCCTTATGGCTTTTTCTGCAAGCGCGGCCTCAGCCGCGGATCAACTCGGCTCCCTGCCCGCGAGGGTTGATGGCGCGGATTGGGCGTTTCAGGCAACGGGTTATCTGTGGGCGACGGGTTTGAACGGCAACATTTCGCCCTTCCGTCGAGCGCCGACGCTGCATGTCGAAAAATCTTTCTCCGACGTCATGGAGGATCTCAACTTCGGCGGGTTCTTGAACATCTGGGGCCGTTATGACCGCTTCGTCCTGTCCGGCGATCTAATGTATGTCGACACCACGGACAGCAAGGCGGCCGGGCCGCTGCCGGCGCTGCAAATCCCGGGTTTGCCCACCCTTCCGGCTGGCGCCACAATCGATGCGAACGTCGATACGCAGGAATTCATGGCGACATTACAGGCCGGTTACCGGATCGTGGATGCAGATGGATTTTCGCTCGACGCCTTGGCGGGAGCCCGCTTCTGGCATATCTCCAACGCGGTGGCGGTCACTGCCAGCCATCCCCTGATCGGCAGCGTATCCGCCACGTATAAGGAAAGCTTCGGGTGGGTTGATCCCGTGATCGGCGCGCGCGCCTTTTTCAACCTCACGGATAAACTCTCCGTGCAGGGACAGGTCGATATCGGCGGCTTTGGAGCGGGGTCGGATCTCACCTGGTCTGCGCTCGCGACGGTGAACTACATCTTCACGGACACACTGTCCGTCTCGGCAGGTTACAAGGTGCTCGACGTGGATTATTCAGACGACGGTTACGTTTTTGATTCGAGGCTGAGCGGGCCGGTGGTCGGTCTGACCTATCGGTTCTGACCCTTTTTCCCCCACTATGACCTTGACACGACACCCTTGCAGTCTAGACGGGGTCGCATGATCATATTGGGAGTATAGACATGAAAACACTGGCAGCCGTTTCGGCTTTTGTAGGCAAGACCTTTGCCGCCTGGGTCATCCTGTTCGCCGTGCTCGGCTTCTTTTTTCCGGATACGTTCAAGCAGATTGCGCCGTGGATCGTCACGCTTCTGTCGATCATCATGTTCGGGATGGGGCTCACACTTTCGGTCGACGACTTCCGGGAGGTCGTAAAAAGGCCGTTCGATGTGACGATAGGCGTGCTCGGCCAGTTTCTCATCATGCCACTTCTGGCGGTGCTGCTTACCCGCATCATTCCCATGCCGCCGGAAGTCGCGGCGGGCGTCATTCTGGTCGGCTGCTGCCCGGGCGGCACCTCTTCCAATGTCATGACCTATCTCTCCAAGGGCGATGTCGCCTTGTCCGTCGCCTGCACCTCGGTCACCACGCTTGCCGCGCCACTGGTGACGCCATTCCTCGTCTGGCTGTTTGCGAGCCAGTTCCTGCCGGTTGATGGCTGGGCCATGTTCCTCAGCATCGTCAAGGTCGTTCTGGTTCCGCTCGCCCTCGGCGCCGCCCTGCAGAAGCTGCTGCCCGGTCTCGTCAAGACCGCCGTTCCGGCATTGCCGCTGGTGAGCGTCATCGGCATCGTCCTCATCGTTTCGGCGGTGGTGGGAGGATCCAAGGCGTCCATCGCCCAGTCCGGACTGATGATTTTTGCCGTTGTCGTCCTGCATAACGGGCTTGGTTATCTCCTCGGTTACCTCGCGGCGAAGGCAACGGGCCTGTCACTTGCCAAGCGCAAGGCCATTGCGATTGAGGTGGGCATGCAGAATTCGGGCCTTGGCGCGGCACTTGCCACGGCTTATTTCTCGCCTCTCGCCGCGGTTCCGAGCGCCATTTTCAGCGTCTGGCACAATATTTCCGGCGCAATCCTGGCAAACTGGTTTTCCGGCCGGGTGGACGCAGGCTCCGCCAACAAAACCGCCTGAAGCTCACCATCTGTCAGGCCGCCCGTCGTTCAGGCGGCCTGACCCTGCCTTAGAACGGCATGTTCTGACGTGTTACGGCCGGTGGATTAAGCCGGGCAAACCCCTCCTGGCGCTGATACGGGAAGTGCGGATAGGGAGCAGTCGTCGCGCTTGCCTCGTCCAGCTTCGCTACCTGTGCGGACGTCAGTTGCCATCCCACGGCGTCGAGGTTCTGGCGAAGCTGTTCCTCATTGCGCGCGCCGATGATGACCGTGGAAACAGTGGGGCGTCTGAGCAGCCAGTTGAGGGCGACCTGCGGCACCGTCCTGCCGGTTTCTTGCGCGACAGCGTCGAGCGCATCGATGACGCGGTAGAGATCTTCATCATTAACCGGCGGGCCGAAGCTGGCAGTCTCATGCAGGCGGCTACCTTCAGGCAGCGGTGTGCCGCGGCGGATTTTTCCCGTCAATCGCCCCCAGCCAAGCGGGCTCCAGACCATTGCACCAAGACCCTGATCGGTGCCGAGCGGCATCAGATCCCACTCGTAATCTCGGCCAATCAGGGAATAATAGACCTGATTGACCACATAACGCGGCCAGCCATATCGATCCGCGACGGCAAGCGATTTCATGATCTGCCAGCCGGAAAAATTCGAGACGCCGGTATATCGCACCTTGCCGGAGCGGACGAGCGCATCGAGCGTCGACAGCACTTCCTCAACCGGCGTGAAGGCATCGAAGGCATGAAGCTGAAGGATGTCGATATAGTCGGTCTTCAGGCGGCGCAGGGCGTCATCCACCGCGCGCAGCAGCCGGAAGCGGGACGACCCGGCCTCGTTCGGCCCGTCGCCCATCGGCAGGCTGGTCTTGGTTGAGATCAGAACGCTGTCGCGCCTTCCCTTGACGGCTTCGCCGAGCACTTCCTCCGATGCGCCGTTGGAATAGACATCGGCGGTATCGAACAGGTTGACGCCGGCTTCCAGACAAATATCGATCAGGCGCCGGGCTTCCGTGGCGTCTGAATTGCCCCAGTTGCTGAAGAGCGGGCCTGCGCCGCCGAAAGTTCCGGTGCCGAAACTCAAGACCGGCACTTTCAGGCCGGAGTGGCCGAGATGACGATATTCCATGGGGCGTTCCTTTGTTGCTTCGAAATGGTCGCGGGCGGGGCTTTGGTAGCGCCGCGCTCTGTCCATCCCGTCATGATCTGGCAGATGAAGATTGCGATGCGTTTCAATCGCCGCCTGAAGATAGACGCTCACTCTTCAATGAAATAGAATGCCGAAAATACTATCACTTGTGAGATGAAGTCATCATGGCGCGACTGGAGATCAACCGGGCAGGGGAGATGGAAATCTTCGTGCGGGTCGTCGAACTCGGCGGTTTTTCCCGCGCGGCCGCGGCGGCGAACATGACGCCTTCGGCGGTGAGCAAGCTGATCGCACGACTGGAAAGCCGCCTGGGCGCGCGCCTGCTCAACCG
Source organism: Rhizobium sp. NFACC06-2 (assembly GCF_900101425.1). Classification (NCBI taxonomy): domain Bacteria; kingdom Pseudomonadati; phylum Pseudomonadota; class Alphaproteobacteria; order Hyphomicrobiales; family Rhizobiaceae; genus Rhizobium; species Rhizobium sp. NFACC06-2. The sequence goes on from NZ_FMVA01000006.1 coordinate 77,798, forward strand.
TTCCACCCGACAGCTTCAGATCACGCCGGAGGGCTGCGCCTTTTATGAAAGGGCTACCCGCATCCTCGCCGATCTCGAAGAGGCCGAACGCGCCGCCGGTGAGGGCGAGCAGCCTGTCGGCCGCGTGCGGATCAACACCAGCGCGTCCTATGCAACGCATATTCTTGCGCCCATCCTGCCACGGTTTCTGGCGCTTCATCCGGGCATCACGCTCGATATCGTCCAGACGGATATGGTGGTTGATCTTCTTGCGGAACGCGTGGATGTCGCGGTGCGCGCCGGGCCGCTCAAAAGCTCAACTCTCGTTGCCCGGAAACTCGGTGAGACAGGGATGATCATTGCTGCCGCCCCGGATTATCTGGAGCGCTGCGGCGTGCCGCAAACCATCGCCGATCTGGAAGATCATAATCGGCTCGGATTTGGTTATGCCCGGTCAGTGGACGGGTGGCCGTTGCGGGATGCCGGGAAAACCGTCGTCATTCCGGCGACGGGGCGCGTGCAGGTCAGCGACGGCGAGGGCCTTCGCCGTCTTGCCCTTGCCGGTGTCGGGCTGGTTCGCCTTGCCGCCTTCACCGTGCGGGAGGATATCGCCGCCGGCCGGCTTGTCTCCGTACTCGATCATCTCGATACGGGTGAGACGGAGATGTTTCATGCCGTTTATGTAGGCCAACGGGGACCGCTTCCGGCACGTATTCGAGCCCTGCTTGATTTTCTCGGCGAATACGGGCGGGTGAAGTGACCTTCCCGGGATATTAAAAGTGCGGCCCGGATGGAGGCGGTATACTTTTCCACCAGTTACCGGAATCTCTGGGACACGATCAAAATCACCGATAGGATAAACATGATGGGACCGGTGACTGACAGCTTGCTGCCAACATCTGGAAGCGGATGGTCAACCCCGTTTTGGTGTATGGATGAGAAAGATTTGTGGAGCTTCCGCGATCACTCGGCAGCGCAAATTCAGAAGGCTGGGGCTGACGGAAAGGCGCACGTTATCCAGTGCCAGACCACTCTCGATCGCCTCGTGGAACTCGTCAATAATGCGACCTCCGAAGAAGCGATCGTCGTTGGTGAGTGGCCTTCCACGTGAAAAAAAACGAACTCTACGGTTTCCCACCGTAGAGTTCAGCGTGCGCTTTACGAAATGCGGCTATTCCTTCGGTGACCTCATGAATACCCGGCATTCCAGCGTGAAATTGCGTAATGTTTTCCTTCGCAATTTCCTCAATGGGCTTCTCGGATGCTAAATCCTGCAAGGCCTTCGCCTGAAGCGGATTATTGTGGTTGACATACCACATTCTTGTCTCGACATTCACCTGAAAGACCCAGATTCCGATGGTTAAGAGGATCGCACCAAGCAGCTCAACTGTATACTTTGGCGCGTTCTTCGAAACGATAATCCAAGAGAGGATCGGCACGAAAATTGTAAGTACCCCATAATGGATTGCGGACCCTGCCTCCCAACCACCTTGCATTTTTGCCCGACCGTAAGAGATCGCGGCCAACAGACAGACATAAATGGCAAGACATGCAAAGACCAGCAAGTCAGCGTCATCCAATTGCCTGCGTTTGAGCCGGACCACGATCGATATGATGGCAAAGATCATGAGAGATGTGACGACAACACGGGCCAGTGTCTCGTAACTTTGCAGGAAGAACGCAAACGATCCAGTGGTTAGGCCCATGGCATAGTCCAAGAACTCATAAGCGTTCACTGAAGACTGATCCCCGCCAGCGTAAGGGGTCCATGTTGCCAAGATGTGAGACGCGACGATCAAAGGGACGGCAAAGAGAAAGACTGTACCGAACGGTTTCCTTCGCCAAATTGCCCAAGCTGTAAATGCAATGCCGGCACCTAAGGCTGGAAGAACGCCGTTCATGCCGGTCAAGCACGCGATCGTCAGACTGAAGACTGCAAGAAACGCATGCGTGTTACTCTGGCTCCGAAGCCACAATAAAGTGGCTAGGAGGAACCCGGATAAACAAAGAATGGACGAAGTGAATTGGAAGTGGAAACCCCACTGGGTGTAGCCCATACCAAAGTTTAGGAAGATGAAGGGAATGGCCACATCGCCAATTGACCTTCTGCCTCGATAAACTCTTGCCGCTTCCACGATAAACACCGTGCTTATGAGAGCCATCAAAAAGTTGACGCCGACGAGCCATCGATAATCAAACCCGGACCACGACAAGATGAAAAAGTTTGTAAGCTTTTGGATCGGGATACGGTGGTCTACGTGCTGCTGCCAAAGCCACACCCACCATTCTCGCTGCGTTGTGAATTCGAGTGGCCGTGCATAAATCCAGTCATCCACCCAAGCGTACGGTCGAAAATAGGGAAGGATGTTGGCATAAAACAAATAGGCAATCGTTATGGCCACTGCATAAGGAGCAAGCGCCAGCAGACCACTTGCCACAGGAGTTGCCTGTGATCGAAAGCGTTCCGTCGCGCCATACAAGTTACTTTTATTCATTATTGCCCCCAACAAGCAAAAAAACGTAAAAAGCCCAGTCAATTGAGAATTGAATCAAGACGCTCCTTACCATCCGTAAGCTGCGTTTTCTACTTAAATGGTGCGCGCTCCCCACATTCATAGTGTGCCAATCGCAAAACGTTTCGTGGGCTCAGGAGGACACGAACAGCACGACATCCGCACGGCTCATGCTCCTGATCTAACGGCGTCGGATTTGAGCCGCAGAAGAGTTCAACGGGCATCCAAAAATGGATTTTTGGCGACAGAAGACGCCTTTGACCCGCTAATCTGGGGTTCTCAGAAACTCCGATTTTTCGTGTCAAAATTCCGAAAACGGGATAAAGGCGGTCGGTCGCAGGACACGGAATTAGTTGGAGGGCGAACGTCTATTCTCTCGGACCTGAGAGCGTGAAGGTTTCAACCGGTTCCAGCCTTATGTGTGTCTCACCGGCAAGTGTGCTTGGTATCGCACCGCAGAGACTGCCTGTCGTTACGACGTTACCAGCCTTGAGCATACTGCCCCTGTTGAACGCCGAGTTGGCAAAGGCGACCAGCGGCGCGAGCGGATCACCATTCGGATGTTTTACCACAGCATCGAACAGTGATCCCGGCCCCTCGGTAACGGTGAGCTTTGGCAGGTTCTCGCCATTTCCAGCAAAGACGTCCACGATGCCTTTATCGACTTTCGGGCCGATGACGAAGCCGTGGTTGGCGAGGCGATCCGCAAGAAAAAGCGGAAACGGCACCTGGTTTTTCTCCGCCAGCCTGTAGCGGAGAAGTTCAGCGCCGAGATGGACCTTGTCGATAAATGCCATCAGGTCGGCCCTCGCCAGCGGCCTCGCCGCCGCCGCAGGAATATCCGCCGAAAGCGTAAAGCAGATCTCGACCTCGATGCCTTCGGTGCCGCCATGGGGAAAAGAAGCGGCATTGGCTTCATCGACCCGCACGCAATCGAACATGGGCGCCCCGACGGCCTCGCCGTCCGGGCGAATCGCCAGTTTCCAGCCGGCAACCGGTTTTGCCCAGCTCTCAGCAAAAGCCCGCTGGACCGCCATAGCCTCTGCAAGCGTACCCGGGATGAGACCCTCCGCCTGCACCGCCGCTAGAGATATTTTCGCCCCGCCTCGGCTCGCGGTGGTAAAGCGTCCAGCCAGTTTCTCGATTGCGGTCATTCACTCATGTCTCCTGATGATCTCACGCGCCGGATGCTGTCACGATTTGACGTTGTGTGCCAAGGCCATCAATGCCGAGTTCGACCATATCGCCGGCTCTTAGGAAAATGGGCGGTTTCATTCCAAGGCCGACCCCCGGGGCATGCCCGTGGTGATAACGCCGCCCGGCATAAGGCGCATGAAGCGGCTGATATAAGAAGCGTTGCGATCGGGAAACTTATCTTGGATGTCGAACCGCTCTGCATACGTTGACCGCTGAAGTCGAGCCCCAGGCCCAGATTTTGCAGGTCGCCGATTTCGTCCGGCGTGCCAGCCATGGTCCGCTTTTGCCTTTGGCCTATTGGCCGCCGCGTTCTATCTGGAAGGCGCGCTCGGAGACGTCACGGCAGATGCAGAAGCCCGCCATGACGGAGGGCGCATCTTCTTCCCGCAGATGATAAGCGCGTTCACCAATAACGAAGGTGATCTTCACCACAAAGTTAGTCTTTTCCCAATGCTTTAGCAGGCAGATCGGATCATTCGGGCCGGAAATGCAGGACGTGTGTTTGTTAAAAAGCACCGGCTCTTCCGGGATGGGTGTGTTCGTTTCCAGCGCATGGTCGATGTAATTGAGACCGATTGCCACAAATTGCCGACAGCACTTGCGAAGGAGCCGATCCGTACATCAGATGATATGGCCGGGAGCGCCGAAAGACCAATTTCGCCAGCTTTCAAGAGAACCGTGTGAGAGGTTCTGTCCAGCAATGGCGGTGACGACGGAAGGAAGATCTCGGATGTTATCCTCCGCATCGAGTGCTGCGGGCTTTTCATGGCCGGTGGAACCATAACGAACAGGTTTCATTGTGTTTTCTATGCAACTGATTGCAAAACGGCATTGTCGCTGAGCGCGAGTTTAAGGCGATAAAGTCCGAGCTCCGCAGGGCCGGCGGCCTCTGTTCTGGAGAGGAGTTGTGCCAAGCTGTCTGAGGCAGCGGAGACGGAAGAGGTCGAGCCGCCTTGGATCATGATGATCCAGGTGGGCATGGAAATCGCCTAGTAGCGAAATCGGCTCCTTTTCGCCCAAATATGGCAGCTGAAGTAAAATTCGGGCGGCAATGGCCGCCCGTTTTATTTTGGTGTCAAGCGACGTCTGCGTCGAACTGGATGCTGTGTAGTCGTTTATAAAGACCGTCATTCGCCAGCAATTCACGCCGGCTTCCCTGTTCGGCCACTTCACCATTATCCATCACGACGATCTTGTCGGCGCGGTTGATTGTGGAAAGACGATGGGCGATCACGATGGATGTCTTGTTGAGCGTCAGGCGTTCCAGCGCATCACGCACGAGAGCCTCGGATTCAGAATCCAGTGCACTTGTCGCTTCATCGAGAATCAGGATATCCGCATCCCGAAGCATCGCGCGGGCAATCGCCAGCCGCTGTCGCTGGCCGCCCGACAGACCGGAGCCGTTTTCGCCCAGCCTGGTGTCGTATCCGTCCTGCATCTTCATGATGAAATCATGCGCATTTGCAGCCTTTGCTGCCGCTATGATCTCTTCCTCTGTCGCGTTGTCGCGGCCGACGGAAATGTTGTGCTTGATCGTCCCGGAGAACAGGAATGTTTCCTGGCCGACGTAAGAAACATGTTCGCGCAGGCTTGCAAAGGAAACATCGCGCAGATCCATGCCGTTGATTTCAACGGAGCCGTTCTGTGGATCGTAAAGACGCATCATGAGGTTGATGATCGTCGATTTGCCGCTACCTGAGGGGCCGACCAGCGCCGTCATCTTGCCGCCTTCGAAGAGGACGCTGACGTCCTTGAGAACCGGCTGGCCGGGCACGTACTCGAAGCTGACGTTCTTGAGCTCGACATCGCCGCTTGCCTTGGGAAGCGGGACTGCATCCCTTTTTTCGGTCAGCGTTAGCGGAGCGTCCAGCACCTGAAACATCATGCGCACGCCGATCATCCCGCCCTCAATCTGCACGCGCATGCGGGCAAGTCGCTTGGCAGGCTCGTAGGCAAGGAGAAGGGCCGTAATGAATGCCATCAAATCGCCGGGGGAACCGCCTTTCTCGAGTACGGTGTAGCCAGAGACGGCAATGACCACTGCAATGGCAAGGCCAGACAAGGTTTCCATGATTGGGCTAGTCGCGGCTTCCAGTCTGGCTATGCCATTGGCCCGCTGCTCGACATCGGAAACCGCTTTGTTCATGCGTTGCGCCATCAGCTTTTCCAGGGAGAAAGCCTTGATGACTCGCACGCCGATGCTGGTTTCCTGGACGACGTTGACGATTTCGCCTAACGAAGCAAGTTCCGCCTCCATGATCTTTCGGACGCGCCGCAGCACGAGACGAACGCTGAAGATTGCCAAAGGGCCGATAATCATGGAAATCGCGCTCAGAAGGAAATTCTGGGCGAACATCACGATGATCAAGCCGAGGAGGGAGAAGAGGTCGCGGACGAAGGATGTGACGATCGTGTCGATGACGCTGCGGGCAGCCTGGGCGTTGTAGGTCACGCGGACCAGGAGTTCTGAAGATGGCAAATTTTGGAAGAAGGATACGCCTTGCTTCAGGAGCCGGTCGTAGATTTTGCGCTGCTGCTCGGCGACGATGCTATTGCCCGCCTTGCTGAGATAATAACTCTGAACAAAGGTAGCGAGACCTTTCACTATGAAAATGGCTGCAACTGCAAACGCAATCTCAAGAACGACATCGAAACCTTGCTTCAGATAGACGCTGTTGACGATATCACGCATTATCCACGCGCTAAGAGATGTCATGCCAGCGACAACGAGCATCGCTGCGATTGCCGCAGAATACCAGCCAACGTGTTTTTTGAAGTTTTCCTTAAATAGCCGCGTTAACAGCTTTTTGTCGTCTGGCGACAAAAATGATCCGATCACTGCAATATCCTTGCGAATTCAAGATAAATAACGTCACAAAGCAAGACCTGCTCATCGCCCCAAGGCAAAGGTAATTGTAGTGTCACCTAGTCAGCATGTCACTCGTATTCACCTTGTTACATCATCAACCCGCGCTGCACGGCGATGTGCGGAACTCGGATCAAGATAGTCCGGCAACGACTTGCGTTTGCGAGGGCCGAAGCCCCATTCCAGGCCATGTGTGGCCCACATTAGTGGCTAGGAAATAGTCTTCCTCATTCTGTCTGTCAATATCGGCGCGTTGGCATCGATCGCGGGATATGCGCGATCATCCCTGCCGTGTCTGACTGCGCAAAATAATAATATTAAATGGATGTGAGGAATGCATATTGTTTTATATTTATTGCATTTTAAATATTTATTTCTATTAAAATAATTAAATTTAATATATTAAATTAGATATTATCAAATATTATTCCAGCAATGAAATTTATATAGACTAATCTTATCGTTATGGATTATTTATTTGTTATGTTTTCTCGGAATAAATATTTATTGATATACAATGATTTTTAAGGTGTTTCTTGAGAAATAGTTTCGTTTATGATGAAATTAATATGTTTGGAATTAGTGTGCCTGATATCGAAGTGTTGGCGCAAAGATATTATTCACAGTGCGCAGAAGATATTATTGTAATTAGTATACTCAAAGCGCTGTCCATGCGTGGATCTTTCGATCTTTCTGCAGAGCGATATCTTGAGATTGGCGCCAATCATCCTATTGCCACCAGTGCGACGTATCTTCTTTCTCTCGAATTGGGGATGAGCGGGGTCCTCGTTGAGGCAAATCCGGCACTTATAGCCGATCTGGAGAAAGTTCGAAAACAAGATCTTGTTTTGAACAGGGCGATGATTGTCGGTGATTCAGATACCGCAGAACTTTTCGTATCAAATCAAAATGAACTCTCGTCTTTATCGAGGCGATTTGTCGAAGATTGGCAAGACGGTGCCGTCGGATTGAAAGAGGTCGTCACGGTTCAGGCGTCTCGTATGAACGATGTGCTTGAGGAGTTTTTTTCAGAGCGCGCACCCTTGTATCTGTCGATCGACACCGAAGGTTTGGACCTCGACTTGCTGAAGGACGTCGATTGGGACCGTTGGCGTCCTGCCGTTGTCCAAGCGGAGCCCTCTGAGCATTTTATTGAAAACAATGCTGAGCTGATCTCTCAGTTGCTGGAGAGCAAAGGCTATGTTCTTGTAGCGAAGACAGCGGTCAATCTGATATTCATGGATAACAGTCTAGCCTCGAAAAGTAGCGCATCTCCAGTTGGCGAAAATGGACTGGGCAAAGAAAGCGCCTCTGGCCCTACTGGTGTGGGAATTGTGACCCGGACAAAGGATCGCACCGTACTGCTTCGAAGGGCGCTGGAAAGCGTAAAGCACCAGACATATGAAGATTGGAAACTGGTTGTCGTAAATGATGGCGGGCAGGCTGAGCCCGTTGATTGGCTCGTTGGGCAGATCTTCCAAGGAGACGCGAGAGTGAGCGTTCTTCATCACGAGGTGTCCAAAGGGATGGAGGCGGCATCGAATGCCGGACTCGCAACGTTGGATACGGAATATGCCGTTATCCACGATGACGATGATAGCTGGGCGCCTGAGTTTCTCGCTTCGATGACCTCAACCATCGCTCGTCGTAAGAAAACATTTAACTCAATCAAAGGTATAGTATGCCGCATCAACACCGTATTTGAAAGTGTTGTCGGTAATGAAATAATAATAGAGCGCGTCGAACCATTTCGATCGTGGCATTCCGACAACCTCGATGAAGGTTTGCTCTCCGTCCAAAAAATGTTGGTTCGTAACCAATTTCCTCCAATTGCATTTATGTTCGACTTACCTGCGGCTCGAGAGATCGGGCTTTTTGAGGAGAGTCTGCCTGTTCTCGGTGACTGGGATTTCCATACGCGTTTTCTCCTCAAGCATGATGTCTGGGTGGTCCCTGAGTTTTTGAGCTTTTACCATCATCGGGTTTCATCGACGGGAGCGTTGGGAAATACGGTGCATGCCGGTGCAGATCGACATCGTCTTTATAACCAGAAAATCCGTAACGACCTCATACGCAAGGTCGCCGGACAAAATGGGGAAAACCGGATGGCGATCACAATTCCGATGGAAGTACAAGAGCTTACGCAAAACGAATTCAATCATGTTCTATGGCGATTGTGGCAAATGGAAGAGGCTGTAAAAAGTCTTCGGTACGAGCGTCCTCGTTGGCGTCAGACTATTTCCCGTTCGTTCCGGCGGTGGAGAAACCGCGTTCTCGGTCGTGCGATCGAAGGATAAGTCCATGTATGATTTGGTGACATTCGATATTTTCGACACGTTGGTACATCGTAAATTGCGTGCGCCTGTAGATGTATTTGAAGCGGTGCGCATAGCGGCGCTGCAGAATAATATCGCGCTTCTCAACCACGACATTCTCGCTTCATTTAGCCACCATCGTATGCGGGCAGAAAAGGAAGCACGAGATATTTTTGCTGCGACCTCTAACGCTGAAGGCGAAATCAACCTCGATGAGATTTATCATCGTTATGAAGTGCTCAGTGGATGTAGTTCCGAGCTGAGGCAATTGCTCCAAACCAAGGAGCTCGAACTAGAAAAAAAAATCCTTTTTGCCAGTAAAAAAGGTCTGGAGATTTTCGATGAGCTCCGCAAAAAAACAAAAAAGCTCGCATTTATTTCGGACATGTACTTGCCATCGTCATGGTTGAGGGAGATGCTTGAAGAAAAAGGATTTGCGGACCTGCGCGATGCTCCTGTTTTTGTTTCGGGAGAACTCAGGAAAAGCAAGCATAGTGGGGGGATATATCCGGAAGTTAGAGCCAGCCTAAACATTCCTCGAGACGCGAACTGGTTGCATGTCGGCGATAACGAGTGGTCTGATGTCAAACAGGCAGAGAAATATTCAATCAAAACCCGTTGGGCGGATTGGGCGAAAGTCGACAATCAACGAATGCTTTGTGCTCGTCCGCGAAGTGACTATGTGATCAATAGCCTGATCGAATTTCTTGCCATGCCGCAGTCCCAGCAATTCGTGCCCGAGGACGCCTATGAACGTGTTGGGTATCGGACATTCGGACCTTTGATTTTCGGATTCATGCTGTGGCTGTGCGCAAAAATTCTTGAATCAAAAGTCGAGCGGGTTGCTTTTGTCGCCCGAGATGGATGGCTTCCCCACCATTTGTTTGAAAATCTAAAAAAGGATTTGGGCTTGGACCACATCACGAGTTCCTATGTGCATTTTTCCAGGCGTGTTGGTCATCAATTCGGCATAAGAGAGTGGGATACTGAAAAGACTTGGGCGCCATTTGCAGGTAAAGTCTCTCGGCCAATAGAGTATTCCCTTGAGACCGTTGGATACGACGTAGGAACCATACCGCACCTGCTGGACCAATTCGGACTGACTGGTAGTGGCCCGGTTTTACATGAGAAGATTCGTGCTGGACGGGATATGCTTGCTACAACTTTTGAGGTTGGACTGAAAGCGGCGTCCGACAGGCGACGTAAATTTCGTCCGTATTTCGATCGTCATTTTTCGCCGGGGGTGAAAACGGCGCTGGTCGATATTGGCTGGAATGGTAATATTCAACGTTACCTGTTGGGGGCGCTCGATCAGAGTTATTCGAAAGAAGACTTTATCGGACTTTATTTGGGACTCCACTCATCCGCGACGACCAATCGAGATCTTGGGTTTTCGATGCAGGGCTGGTTGTCCCATTATGGCAATCAGCCGGATATCCAAGAGTATCTTCAGTCCGGCGGTGTGGAACTTCTTGAATTCGCGTTGACCGCGGACCATGGAACGACGTTGGGTTACGAAATGACCGATAATGGCGAAATCGTTCCCAAACTCGAGGATATTCTGCCGGAGGAACGAGACTATCGCGAGAAGGCGATGAAAGTACAGCAAGGCATAAAAAAGTTTGTAGAGGATAACCGGTATCTTCTGAAAATCTATAGTCCTGCGGTGATTTCGTCACCAGCTTGGGCGGCTCCTTTCCAGCGGCTTGTTACCAATCCCCAGCAAGACGAATTGGATTTGCTCGCAGGACTTTCCCATTCTGACACTGCTGGCGTTACCTCGACGCGACTTGTCCTTGCGGCCCGACAGCCCGACAATATTCGAAAGTCGAAACGGCAGATGCGTTTAGCGAGAGATAACGCATTTTGGAAGGTCGCTTTTGATCGATTGAACAAGTGAAAATGATTGCACGATGCAATATTTGCGTCATTGGCAGAATGGTATTGTGTGGCGACCTCGTGACAGAGGCGCCACAGCAACCCTGGCGGTGATGGTGCTTGACGACCGCCAAAAGCACCGGACGTCCAGCAGTCAGTGAGAAATCGGTCCGTCAGTCTGTCACCGATATTGGAAGTTTTTCTAATGAGTGAGGCGGCAGATGTTTTTGACGTCTCCTCGCGAACGAATGATCACGACGTCTTTTGTATCCTGACCTTGCTGAAGCGGAACCAAAACTGAAAACCCGCTCAAATTTTCCGGCGACATTTTCAACTGCGAATTAATATCGTCTCTAGGTGTTCTCAATGCCTCGACATATGTCGGCTTTCCATTAGATCCAGGGAGTTTAATGTAAACCCGTTCGCGAATTTTCTTGTCACCATCAACCGGGATAACCCAGCCCTCCAGCCTAGCAACGCGAGCGCCGCGTTCCTCCGTGATCTCGTTAATATCAATCACGCCGTGGCATTCCATGGAAATGGCACCATCATCCTTGAAAGCAGTTCCCGGGAAAGCGATTTTACAGCCGCTAACAATAGCAGTATTCCATTCTTTCCGCGCGACAAAGTTAGAGAAAAGAGCAGGGTTCAGAGTATCGCTGCCGCAGAAGACAAAACCGCTAAGTTGATCTGCATCCAGATATTTTTCAGGATGCGTCAAAACGTCATCGGTTTGTGTGAGCCAGTCGGGAATTGTAAAAGATTTACGCTCTGCGAAATAGGAAAATGTCGAACTCCAGTCGTTACCCAGTGCAATAAACTGCCCGCCTTCTGTGGTGGCATTTTTAATCGATTTCCCAACCGCAATGTCGCGATCGTGGCTGCTGAATTGTTGAGATATGGCCGGGTAGTATTTTATTCCGAAATAGACGTAGTTTGACGCTAAGATAAAAAGAAAAAATCCCGTTACTGCTTTAGGAGCCTGATTGTAGATCGTTCCAAGTGCTAAGGCCGCAGCGAAAAGGAGGAAAGCAAGGTTGGCCGTCTGATAGTAGGCGTGGACTATGTGGAGATTGGGGAACATAAAAAACGGCAGGAAACCAAGGGTAAGCGCGATGCAAAATAGCGTCAGCTCAGTTCTTCGACCGTGCTTCTTGCACCATACTGGAAAGTAGATGAACAAGCCTAACCCAACGACAGCACCGAGATTCCCAACGAACACTCGCAGCAGAATGACGTTATCGTAAAGCGCGGGTTCAAATCTATGAGCGAACGTGCCCCAGTTCCAGTAGCTCAAGCGAGCGGACGTCAGATACTCGCCGAGTATATTCAGCGATTTCTGATCGTCGGTAAATTTTACCCACACGTAAGCGACTGCGACGGGAATCAAGAAGCCGAAAACCGGGACAGCAAGTATTTTTAATTTGAAGAGCGATTTAAATCGTTCCGCCTGACGCAGGGTCACATAAGCATAGATTAACGCTGCCACGATCATCACGGGCAATGCGGTCGTTGACTTCTGCAGCAAGGCGAGCGTTGCACACAAAAGCAGAAATGCGTTGCAACGGATGCTAAAACCATAGCGCATGCCGATTGAAAAATAGTATAGAAACGCGATGCTGAAGAAAAGTGCCGTTGTCTCGATCATGAGGGACCGCCCCCAGTACAAATATACGGGGGATGATAATAGTAAGGCCGAAAATATATAAAATGTCTCGCGCTTAAGCTTAAATATTCTAAATATTCCAGCGACAGGCCAAAGGCATGCTAGTAAAAATAGATAGCTCACAAGCCGCCCAACGGCATCAAGCGACAGGTTAAATGTTTTCGCTATTAAGGCTACTATCCCTTGGTAAAGCGGAAACTCAAAGGGTATGGCCCAGGGTCTTCCACCTACCGGCGTTTGATAAGCGAGGGCGAATCCTTCCTTAATAAACCAGTAAGACGTTATAGCGGTCTGCGTCTGACGAAACGCATACATATCGAGCGGCTGTTGAGTTAAGTAATAAAGCGAAAAAAAGGCAGATATACACAGTGTGACAAGTGCTATTAGCACCAGACGTTGATTGATGATTTTCATTATAAAACTTCTGCCTCTGCTTCAAACGCGCTGAGCTATCCCGTTTGGGCCGAAAATTGTCAAGCTGGTTGCATACCGGTCGGTTATGGGTTGGCGATGTCATACCCAAGCCCGCAGCGTTGCCAGGAAAGGGTCTGCTGGCGCATTTCCAATTCTGCAAATGAGCGGATAGCAATGGGATGGTTATTTTCGTATAGGCTGTAGCGACGCGACGTGAGAGAGCAAGGGCATTATGAGTTTAAACCTTCCATCAGAGAGACAGAGTTCCAAAGCTGACGAGGCCCGGTCCGCTTTACCCATTGTCGTTGATTTGGATGGAACGCTTCTTTTATCGGATACGCTTTATGAGGCCGCGGCACTCTCATTGTTCCGAAAGCCTTTCGCACTGCTGTCGGCGCTGCCAACCCTTTCACGTGGCCGCCATGTCCTTAAAGCCTCCATCGCAAAACACTTGGATCTCACCTCGCTTGTTTTGCCATTCAGGGAAGATCTGGTGAATTGGCTGCGCCAGAAAGCAGGTGAGGGGCACGCTCTGCATTTGTGTTCTGCTGCGGACCAGTCGATCGTTGATGTTGTTGCAGCGAAGGTTGGAATATTTGATTCCGCAGTTGGATCCAGCCAGAGCAACCTGAAAGGCCCTGCAAAAGCGAACTATCTGGCCTCGCGTTTTCCAGAAGGGTTCATCTATGTCGGCGATAGCAATGCGGATTTGTCGGTTTGGGATGCAGCGGATGCAATAGTTTTGGCTGGTGCGAGTAGCGGCGTTGCTGCAAAGGCCAGGAAGCTGAACAAACCCGTGATTGCCGAGTTTTCTACCGCTCCTCTCGGTGTAAAAGAGTTTTTGAAGGCAATTCGTGTTCATCACTGGACAAAAAACGTTTTGATTTTTGTTCCGCTAATTCTCGCTCACCAATGGTCAAACGTATCTTTGATTGTCGAAACGCTTCTCGCATTCGTCTGTCTTCTGGCGGTGACATCTGGTACGTATCTTTTGAACGATATTGCCGATCTGCACGCAGATCGACAGCACTGGTCGAAACGTAACCGGGCGATGGCCAGCGGCCGCTTGTCGATCAGATTAGGCTTCGTGCTTGCGGTAGCACTTATTGTCGCGGGCTTTGTTGCTGCAGGCCTGCTTTCATTGCAATTCGCTTCGGTGCTTCTGGGGTATTTTGTTGTCACGGGCGCCTATTCACTGGGGCTTAAGCGTATTCCTCTGCTCGATACACTGATAATCGGCGTCCTCTTTACATCACGTGTGGTGATGGGCGCTGTTCTGCTCGAGCACTCGCGTCCGGCTTGGCTGTTGACATTTGCCGTGTTCTTTTTCTTTTCCCTCGCTGTGGCGAAACGCCATACCGAGATTGTTCGTGCGTCCACGAGTGGCGCCGCAAGCCTTAAGAGCAGAGGTTATGAGGTAGGGGATGCGCCGCTCACACTTTCGCTCGGCGTGAGTGCGGCGATGGCGTCGCTTGTCGTTCTGGTTATTTTCATCTTGATGGAAATGCTGGCGGGCAATGACTATGCGCGTCCGGAATTTCTATCCGCCATTCCTGTCCTGTTGTCGATATGGCTAGGTCGCATTTGGATATTGGCTCACAGGGGAAGAATGAACGACGATCCCGTCAGTTTTGCTATCAGGGACAATGTAAGCATCGGCCTCGGTGCGGTTATTGCGATCGTTTTTCTGGTGGCGCTATGAGCCGTTTTGCGTCCGCTTTTGGAGTTAGTTCGTGGGGCGGCGTGCTTAGGGCCCGGCATATGCTGTCGCGGCCGACCTGGCGAGACGAATTGCCGTCATTGATGAATGAGGCTCTTAAACTGGATATTCCCTTGTTAGCGTGTGGTCTGCGCCGTTCCTATGGCGATAGCGGACTAAACCCAAACGGAGGGTTGATCGACATGACTTCCCTTGACAGGGTGGTTCACTTCGATCCTGAAACAAGGCTCCTGCGTGCAGAGGCAGGTTTGTCTATCGACACCATCCTCAGGATCATTGTTCATCAAGGGTATTTTATACCTGTCACCCCCGGCACCCGTTTTGTAACGATAGCCGGCGCTATCGCAAACGACGTGCATGGTAAAAACCATCACAGAACCGGCACTATAGGCCGTTGGGTAAGGCGCATCGGCCTCTTGCGATCCGATGGAGAAGAAATCGAGTTGGCTGCGGACGACGCGACCGGGCTGTTTGCCGCGACCGTCGGCGGATTGGGGCTGACAGGGCTGATAACATGGGTCGAGTTTGAGGTGATACCCATCCAGAGCGCTATCATTGACGTTGAAAACATTCCATTTGGTAATACAAAAGAGTTTTTTCACCTTGCTGAGGCGAGCGAGGCAGATTTCGAATATAGTGTCTCCTGGATTGACTGCCTTTCTGGCGGAGACAGGCTCGGGCGGGGAATATTTACGCGTGGAAATCACGCAAAACTTGGTTCCCGTCTGCTGGACAGCGGCAATACAGCGTTCACCATGCCCGTTAGCTTGCCGGCTGTGGCGATGAACAGCTATTCTATTCGTGCCTTCAATGCCGCTTACTTCTACCGGGGCAGCAAGAAAAGCGGGAAAGGCAGGACGGGTATTTATCCTTTCTTTTATCCGCTGGACTCGATCGGTCGCTGGAACCGCATGTATGGCAGGAGGGGCATGTATCAATACCAGTCCGTCGTCCCCCCGTCTGTCCAGGAAGACGCGACGAATGAGATGTTGAAAACGATTGCCGCGAGTGGACAGGGCTCGTTTCTTGCTGTCCTTAAGACATTCGGTTCAATCCAGTCTCCAGGACTTCTTTCGTTCCCGCGCGAGGGGACAACTCTGGCGTTGGATTTTCCGAATCGGGGAGAGACGACGCTGAAGTTGATGGATCGGCTGGATGCTATTGTAATGGAAGCTAAAGGACGGCTTTATCCCGCCAAGGACGGAAGAATGCCGGCCAGGATATTCCAGGCTGGCTATCCGGACTGGCGTCTCTTCTCAAAACATGTCGATCCGGTATTTCGTTCAGGTTTTTGGACGCGCGTGACTCAGGATTAAAGGAAAAAAATTGCGAATTATTCTCTTGGGAGCCACTTCCTCGATCGCTATGGCGACAGCGCGTATCTATGCCGCCGAAGGCGCATCCATTGTGCTTGTCGGTCGCGATAGGGGCCGTTTGGAACAAACGTCGGCCGACTTGAGGAGCCGCGGTGCAGGGCAGGTTGAGATTGCTACCTGTGATCTCGCAACACCAAATGACGCTGCTGGTCAACTGCGGGCTTTCGCCGACCAGATCGGCGGAGTCGATCACATCATTCTCGCCTACGGCATTCTGGGTGATCAATATGAGGCTGAGCGCGACGCAGAAATTGCGGAAGAGATATTGAGGGTAAATTTCAATTCCGCTGCCGCCTGGTGCCTGGCGTCTGCAGATTTGCTCGAGCGACAGGCGAGGGGCACGCTGGTAGTTATCGGATCGGTTGCGGGAGATCGCGGGCGGCGCGCCAACTATGTTTATGGTGCAGCAAAGTCCGGACTGGCCGTGCTTGTGCAAGGGATTGCGCACCGTTTCGCCAATAAAGGGCCGCGCGCTGTCCTGGTGAAACCTGGTCCGACGATAACGCCAATGACAGAGGGCATGAACAGGAACGGCCTTCTTTGGGCGCGGCCGGAGCAGATTGCGGCGGTGGTTCATGCCAGCGCGCTTCGCGGCGGGCCAATTGCTTATGCGCCGGGATTCTGGCGCTACATCATGCTGATTATCCGCAATATCCCCAACCGTATCTTCAATCGGATGGAGATCTAATGAGAAAGATTCTTATAACGGGCGCTGCGGGTCTGGTCGGCCAAAATATAATTGCGCGCCTCAAGGGTGTCGAAGGGCTTAAGATCGTCGGCATTGACAAACATCCCAGCAACACAGCTTTGCTGCGCCAGTTGAACCCTGAGATCGAAGTCATAGAAGCAGATCTGGCCGAACCTGGGGAATGGCAAGATGCGTTCCGGGGTGTCGACACCGTGTTGCTAAATCAGGCACAGATCGGTGGTCTGGACGAACGCGAATTCATAGAGAACAACGTCACCGCGACGGAAAACATCGTAGCGGCGATGCGTAAGCACAAAACGCCTTATTTCGTGCATATCTCATCTTCGGTGGTGAATTCAAAGGCTGATGATTTCTACACGCGATCAAAGACGGCGCAGGAACAGTTCATCGACACAGTGACGGATATTCCGCATGTGATTTTGCGGCCTACACTGATGTTCGGCTGGTTTGACCGTAAGCATCTGGGCTGGCTTCGCCGGTTCATGGATCGCGTGCCGGTCTTCCCGATTCCTGGTGACGGCAAGTTCATCAGGCAGCCTTTATATGTCGGGGATTTTGCGGCGATCATCATCTCTTCCATGGAGAAAATGCCCACAGGTACCTACGATATTTCTGGGCTGGAGCAGGTATATTATGGCGATCTGATTAATCTGATCCATACCACGGTGAAGCCGAAGGCCCGGATTATCCATATCCCTTACACGGTGTTTTGGTGGCTTCTTTTCGTATACGGAAAGTTGAGTTCCAAGCCACCTTTCACAACGAGCCAACTTGAGGCGCTCGTGATACCCGAAACATTTCCAGTCATTGATTGGCCGGCGGTCTTTGGGGTGGAGGCCACCCCATTGCGTAACGCAATCACCGAGACCTATCTGCACCCAACATACAGCAAGATTGTGTTGGATTTTTAGGAGACAGTACCAATGAGCCGCATTGTGGTGATCGGGGCGGGGGCCATGGGGCTTGCCGCAGCACATCGCGCCGTAAATTTGGGGCACGAGGTCGATTTGATCGAAAGCGACGCGGTAGCCGGTGGAATGGCCGCCCATTTTGATTTTGGCGGATTGTCGATCGAACGTTTTTATCATTTTGTCTGTAAATCCGACGAGCCAACCTTTGCGCTGATGCGGGAACTCGGCATCACCGACCGGATGAAGTGGCGTGGAACGTCAATGGGTTACTTCATGAAGGGGAAAATTCATCCTTGGGGCGATCCGATCTCCCTGTTACGGTTCCCGCATCTGAGCTTGATCGCAAAATTCCGGACGGGGCTTCAAATGTTCCTGACGACGAAAGCGCGCGATTTCTCCAAGATTGAACACAAGACTGCGCGGCAGTGGCTTGAACAGGGTTCCGGCAAAGAAGTGTATGGCACACTTTGGAAGCGTTTGATGGAATTGAAGTTCTACGAGCTTGCCGACGATATTTCCGCCTCCTGGATCGCAACACGCGTGCGTCGTATAGGCAACTCCCGGCGCTCGATATTTCAGGAGGAACTTGGCTATATTGACGGTGGAAGCCAGGTCTTGGTCGATGCGCTTGTCGAAGCCTATATGGAAAAAGGCGGACGCCTGCATCTCGGCGCTGCCGCCGAACGAATAGAATGCGCGGATGGCAAGGTGGCAGGAGTACGGACGAAGGAGCGGTTTTTTCCCGCCGATGCTGTCATTTCCACCCTGCCGACGCCGTTGGTCTCCCGCTTGGTACCTGATCTCCCCGAAGCGTCGAAAAAGAAGTACGATGATATTCGCAATATCGGCGTGGTTTGCCTTCTCTTCAAATTGAAGAAGTCCATCAGCCGCCATTTCTGGATCAATATCGTTGATGACACCATCGAGATACCCGGGCTGATTGAGTTTTCCAATCTTCGCCCCGTGAGCGACACTGTCGTTTATGTGCCGTATTACATGCCGACGACGAATCGCAAATGGAGTTGGACCGACCAGCAGTTCATCGATGAGGCTTTGGGATACATTAAAAAAGTAAATCCCGATGTAAGCGACAACGATGTTATCGAAGCGAAGGTTGGCCGGCTCGCCTATGCCCAGCCAGTTTGCGAGCCAAATTTCTACGATAAATTGCCGCCTGTTCAGACGCCCATTTCGGGGCTCCAGATTGCCGACACTTCCTATTATTATCCTGAGGATCGGGGCATTGCGGAAAGCGTGAGGCTTGGCAGAGCGATGGCTGAAGCCGTGCCGAAATGAGATCGATTTCCGGAATGATCTCATCACCTTTCGTTCGCTTCGTATTGTCAGGTGGTATAGCTGCCGGCGTTAATGTTCTTTCGCGGGCAGCGCTATCCACAATCACCAGCTATTCTGCTGCAATCGTGATAGCCTACCTCATCGGCATGACAACGGCCTATGGCCTCATGAAACTATTCGTTTTCGAGGAATCAGGTCGACGACCTGAGGCGGAATATCTGCGCTTCGGTTTGGTGAACATGGTTGCGTTGGCCCAGGTCTGGCTCGTGAGCGTCGGATTGGCCAGATGGCTGTTCCCACTCGTTGGGTTCGGGTTTCATCCAGAGGCGATAGCGCATGTGATTGGTGTTTTGAGCCCGGTTGCAACGAGTTATTTCCTGCATAAGTACTTTACCTTTTCATCAAGCTGAACCTGTAGAGCGAAAATACCAGGAAGCACGGTGTTTCCGAAAGTAACGCGATACAAGGGATCGTCGGTTTCGATGTTTTTGAAGTGGTGAAAAAAAATGAAATGTGTGGTTTGCGGCAGCGAAGACTTCGTCAGTAACAACGTCATTTGGGACGAGCTAGCTGAGGAATGGGGGATAGATCACCTAGAGCGGTCATATATCGATCGACAACAGGGAACACAGTGTTCGGATTGCGGCTGCAATATTCGCAGCCAAGCGCTTGCACGCTCTATTATGCGTCATTGGTCTTGGAGTGCAAAGTTCGCAGACTTTGTTGTTGCAAGTAAAGATAAAAAAGTTCTCGAACTCAATGAATGCGCACAGCTGTCTAGCTACTTAAAGAGGATGCCTGGTCGTATCCTTGCGGAATATCCAGAGGTCGATATGCATTCGCTCCCATACGCGGATGAAACCTTCGATTTAGTTGTTCATTCAGACACTCTCGAGCACGTCGACAACCCGGTAAAAGCGCTGTCAGAGTGCAGACGGGTTCTGAAACCGGGCGGTCTTTTAGCTTACACTGTTCCCATAATTGTAGGCAGGTTGACCCGCGATCGTACGGGACTGCCCAAGAGCTACCACGGTGCCCCAAGCTCCAATGCATCCGACTTTCTCGTCATCACCGAATACGGAGCTGATGCGTGGAAACATGTCATCGAGGCTGGGTTTGATGAAGTCTCCCTAAGCACTTTCGATTATCCTGCGGGGATAGCAATTAGCGCATCACGATCAAGCGATCAGTCATCCGGCAATTTTTGGTTGGGAAAACTCCTTTCACGAGGAAAAAAGTCGTAAGTTTTTTCTGGATACCCGTCATGGGGAAGGGCCAGTGATTTCTTGAGGTATCTTGCTGTTGGCGTAGGCGTCGGAAAATAAGCGGGTCGTCGGACCGTGCGCGTTATCACCTCATATAAAGCCATTGGTTTTTAGTGGCTGGATCATTGTCTCGACTTGAGCCTGAGAATAGGGTATCGGCCTCAAAACATAATCAGCTACGCATCTTGCCGAGGAAAAATATGGCCGACGATCTTGATTTCACCGGCGAACGCTATCTACCGACAATTGGTGGGAATATCTACCTCGAGCACATGCACCGCTATCATCTGGCGAAGAATTTCGTCAGAGGCAAAGATGTTCTCGATATCGCAGGTGGTGAAGGTTTCGGCTCCGCACTTCTTGCGGAAACTGCCAGGTCCGTGATCGGCGTGGATATTTCAGACGAAGCGGTCCGTCACGCACAGTCGAAGTACAAAGCTGAGAATATTTCCTTCAAGGTTGGATCCTGTGAAGACATTCCCTTGCCGTCGGCTTCGGTGGATGTCGTCATTTCCTTTGAAACGCTTGAACACATCGAGGCCCATGATCGCTTTATGCAGGAGATCAAGCGCGTTCTGCGCGCGGATGGAATATTGATCATTTCCACTCCGGAAAAGTACGCCTACACTGTCGCGACAGGGCTGGTTAATCCCTTTCACGTCAAGGAGCTTTTAAAGTCTGAATTTGACGAACTCCTGGGGCAATATTTTACTCATGTATCGATGCATGGTCAGAAGATCGGTTTTGGCTCAATTATCGCATCTGAAAACCAAGCTACGCGTTTTTTTGAAACGGACTCTAGAAGTGGCGCAACCACAGCGGGTGTCGAATCGCCGATGTACATGATCGGTGTCGCATCGGATCGGCCGGTTGATGATGTGAGCATGAGCGGCGTCTTTTCGCAGGATATTCAAGCGTCCGAACCAGTCCTCAAGCGAGTAGAGTTCGAACAGGCTCACTGGGCCGAAATTCTGATGAAGGACATTGATCAGATTTCGGGCAAAGTCGACGCGCTTCAGCGCAACAACTGGATGAGCCGGGCTTCTTTGACAAAGTTTCTGAAGCGTTTGATTTATACTCGTTTATTGTACGCCTTGTCGGAAGTCAGTGTCTTCAGCACTCGAAGGCGAAAAAGGTTTCTGAAATCGGCTGAAAAGCGCGATCCGATGTTGCTGTCGCGTAAGGTCGATCAGTTCTGCCTCGACTATTATCAGAGGATTGCTTCAAACAGGATTATTGCGGCGAGCCGCTCCAGTATCAGCGCCCAGACCGGCGTGAGGGTGACTGCGATCGTGCCGAACTTCAATCACGCGCGGTATCTTCCTCAGCGTCTGGACAGCATCCTGGCGCAGACCTATCCGCTTATCGATATTCTGGTTCTTGATGACTGCTCCAGTGACGACAGTCGCTCGGTAATCGACGCATATGTCAAGCGTTTCCCTGAGCGTATCAGAGCTGTCTATAATACTGAGAACTCCGGAAATGTGTTCCGTCAATGGCAGAAGGGTCACTCACTGGCAAAAGGTGATTTGGTCTGGATTTGCGAAAGCGACGATTTTTGCGAGCCGACTTTCGTTGAAAGAATGATCAATGCATTTCGTGACCCAAGCGTGATGATGGCGTTCGGGCGAATCCAATTTGCGAATAGTCAGGGAGAGTATTTTGCCGGGCTGGATCATTACCGTGAGGATAGTGAGCCAGGGATCTGGGAAGCGCGCCGGACTCGTCCGGCTGCCGAGTGGTTTCGCGGCGGCTTTGGCGTCAAAAATGTGATTGCCAACGTCGGAGGAAGCCTCTGGCGGCGTTTTGAGATTTCCGATCAGGTATGGGAAGAGGCCAGAAGTTACAAAATCATGGGCGACTGGTATCTCTATTCGGCTATCGCAGCGGGTGGACAGATCGCATACGAGCCGAGTTCTGTCAGCTATTTCCGTATTCACGATAGCAATACGTCCGGTAGCAGCGCTCAATCGAAACCAGAATATTACAAAGAATATGCGCGACTGATGACATCGTTGAAGAAACGATGGGACATTCCAGACGGTACCCTCAAACGCTTTATCGATGTCTGTCGCAGCGTCTCGAAAAGTGCTGGAGTCCAGACCGAAGAATTTCAAAAGCTGGTGAATTACCAGAGCCTTAGTGCGGTCCCGCGTGAACATATTCATGTTCTGGTCGGCATTTTGGGCTTTTCGTTCGGCGGTGGAGAAATATTCCCGATTCACCTCGCGAATGCACTTCGCCGCAAGGGGATCATGGTTTCCATTCTTCAGATGCACGACGCGGACGATCATAAAGACGTGCGGCGTATGCTCGACCCTGGTATCCCTGTCTATACGGCCAATGCGGTTCGCGACATGGGGATAGATAATTTTATCACGAATGCAGGAATCTCGGTGGTTCATTCGCATGTTGCCAATGTCGAAGGGTTCTTGCTCGACGGACAAGGCATCTCAGCCCCCTTTATTTCGACACTGCATGGCTCCTATGAGGCGATGGATGTTTCGACGAGCAGGATCGACCGCTGGAGCAAGAAAATTGATAAATTCGCCTATACTGCCGATCGGAACCTGGGGCCGTTCGATAATCTTCAGATCGGTAAAGAAAAATTCGTAAAAGTAAAAAATGCGATGCCTGTTGATGAAGTAGCGTTCCCCAAAACACGTGCTCAGCTGGGTGTGGCAGAGGATGCTGTCGTATTTTCGCTTGTTGCACGAGGGGCTGAAGGCAAAGGCTGGGTAGAGGCCGTCAGGGCATATCGTTTATTGCGGGAGCGCCGACCTGATGTCCCGATGGCGATGCTTATGGTGGGGGAAGGGCCAGCCACGGACGATGCCAAGCTCTTGGCGGCGACGGACGGGAGTATTCACTTCCTTGGTTTTGTTAAGGAGATTTATGGCCTCTACCGTATTAGCGACGTGGCTCTGATACCGACACGCTTTCCAGGTGAATCTTATCCCCTGTGCTTGATACAGGCGCTTCAAGTTGGGGTCCCTTGCGTGTCCACGGATGTCGGTGAGATCAAAGCAATGTCACAGATCGATGGCCAACAAGCCGGAATTATAATCGCCAATGACAGCGACAACGACCGATTTGTTAATGAATTGAGCAACGCCATGGAAAAAATCTTGGAGAAAGATGTCCGTGACGGCTTTAGAGAAAAAGCGCAAGTCCTTGGAGCGACATATGATATTGATGTACTCGCTGGTGAGTATCTCGATCATTATCGTTCTGTGCTCGCAAGGAAGTGAAGTTGGCAGCAGTAAGGTGGTAGGCTTTTTATGAAGATATTGGTTCTCGGCGGCGGTGGGTTCATCGGTTACCACCTTGTCGAAGATTTGGTAGTCGCGGGACATGAGGTGAAGGTGCTGGGAAGAAGCCGTCTTCCTGGTCGTCCGCTACCGGCAGGTGTACAGTATGTTTCGGGAGAGTTGGCTGATAGCCAGCTGATGCGCGAGCTTCTGGTGGATGTCGGTGCTGTGGCGCATCTTATCAGCGGGACGGTGCCGTCCACGGGCGATAAGGATCCCGGCAAGGATGTTGAGCTTAATCTTCTCGGAACCTTGAGCCTCCTCGAGGATATGGCAGCATGCAATGTAACCCGCATTCTCTATTTGTCGTCGGGTGGAACTGTCTACGGCAAGCCGCAGGAGGTCCCAATTCCGGAGGGACATATACTCGATCCGATATGTTCGTATGGAGTAGTGAAGGTTGCGATAGAGTCCTATCTTAAACTCTATGAGATCAAGGCCGGTATACGTCCTGTTGTGATCCGAGCATCCAATCCTTACGGTCTTTATCAGGGTAACCTGGGCGTCCAAGGCATAATAGGCACATATCTCAACCTTGCCCTGAAGCACCAGCCCATCGAAATATGGGGAGATGGCTCCACAATTCGCGACTATATTCACGTCAAAGACCTTAGCAGCCTATGCGTCACCGCGCTTCTCAGTGACAGGGTCGGCGTCTACAATGGGGGTAGCGGAACGGGGACTTCCGTCCTCCACATCGCGGAAATCGTACAGGAGATTACGGGTAGTCCCATTCCAATAGTCTATAAACCTCATCGAAGCCTCGACGTTCCGGTGTCCGTTCTCGACATAGAGCGGGCAAAAATGGATTTTGACTGGGAGCCAAAGATAGGTTTGAGAGAAGGGATTGCCGGCGTCTGGTCGTGGCTGAAGGAACACGAATAGCCATTGCTACTACGCGCTCGTTCGCTTCATGATTGATGTTTGATAGATTCGACTGCGCCCTTGAGAAATCCGGCGGCCTTGGCGCGCCGGCGGGCTGAGAATAGAGCGCTGGGCGACATGATCAGCGCGAGGGCTTGAGCGAAAGTCGAAAGTCTTGGAAGCGGCCGCTGGTGCTTGATACCGGTATAAATTCTCGATTGCGCCATATGAAACGCCTTGAGCCGAGCGATTTCTGGAGATCGGCCTGACGAGTGCCCCGCCGCGTGGGAAACAAGGGCATCGCGTGCAAATACGAGTTGCCCCAGTTTTGCAAGGCGCAATGATAGGTCATCATCTTCATGATAAAGAAAGATATCTGGATCAAAGCCATCCACCGCGTCGAATTTTTGTTTTGAAACAAAAAATGCAGCCCCGCTCAAAACGGGAACGACGGTATCCACTGCGGGCCAGCCCTTTTTCATATAGCGGCGGCGTGGCAATAACCAAGAACGTCGCTTGAAATATTCACTCCCGTCCGAGTTGGAAATTCGTGGATTAAATGCAACGCCTGACGGGTGACGCTCAATGGCCTCGAGCAGCGCTTCAATCGCGCCTGCAGTCAATCGGGCGTCAGGGTTTAAAAACAGGATCCACGGTGTCTGCGCAACAGCCGCGCCCGCATTGCAGCCGCGGCCGAAGCCCTGATTGTCCTCCAACTGAACAATCTTTATGTTTCTACGGGCAGGGAGCTTCGCAAAACTGTTTGTTTTTCCGTTATCGACGAGAACTATTGGTGATTCGTCAGGCACAGTCGCGATCATGTCCGCTATGAGCGCATCACTCTTATAGCAAACAGAGATCACCGTTACGTCTGAGAGTGACAAATTAGCCATTTTTACTCCAGAGACTAGGCGCGCCATCATGCGTCGACTCGGCAAACTTTGATGAGCTGCTATAGCAGAAGGCGGTAATACCGTTCGCTTTACTCGGTGTGGACGCATGTTTCAGCGCACTTACGAGGAGGCGAGTCTCCTCAGATAAACGCCATAATCGCCTTTGCCGGCATTTTCTGCTAGCGCTGAGAACTCGGATTTCGTGATAAAGCCCTTGCTCAAGGCGATTTCTTCCGGGCATGCAATCTTGAAACCCTGTCGCTTCTCCAGCGTCCGCACAAATTCACCGGCTTCAAGAAGACTCTCTGGCGTGCCAGTATCAAGCCACGCGTACCCGCGCCCCATGATGGATACTTTCAGCTTGCCACGCTCGAGATAGGTTCGATTTACATCCGTAATCTCGTATTCGCCGCGCGCGGACGGTTTGAGATTGGCGGCGATATCGACCACATCGGCATCGTAAAAATAAAGACCGGTGACCGCCCAGTTGGATTTGGGTTTCGCCGGTTTTTCCTCGATGGAGAGGGCGCGCATTTCACTATCGAAATCGACCACGCCATAACGTTCGGGATCGTTCACATGATAGGCGAAGACCGTAGCGCCGTCGTTAACGCTTGTACCAGCCTGCAGAAGTTCTGGTAATCCATGGCCGTAATATATGTTGTCACCCAGGATAAGGCAGGACGGCGAACCCGCCACGAAGTCCGCGCCGATCATATAGGCCTGCGCCAGCCCATCCGGGCTCGGCTGGACCGCATATTCAATGGAGAGACCCCATTTCGAGCCATCACCCAGAAGAGACTGGAAAAGCGGCATGTCATGGGGTGTCGAGATAATGAGAATCTCGCGAATGCCGGCCAGCATCAGCGTGGTCAGCGGGTAATAGATCATCGGCTTGTCGTAGACCGGCAGGATCTGCTTCGAGACCGCCAATGTCATCGGATGCAGGCGCGTGCCACTGCCTCCGGCCAGAATGATACCCTTCATGGCATTTCCTTTTTGCTCTGCGCAAGAGCGGTGACCACCGCGCGCGTTGATGTTTGCCAGCTCGGCAGCTTTATGCCGTAAACCTCTTCCAGCTTGCTGCAATCAAGCCGCGAGTTTGCCGGGCGCCGGGCCGGGGTAGGGTATTGCTCAGTCGTGATGTCGTTGACGACAATGGACTTCCCGCCGTTTTCCGCGGAAAGGGCGAATATCTGTTTCGCGAAATTCGCCCAGTTCGTTTCACCCGTTCCAGACAGATGAAACACCCCACGAAGACGGGCCGAGGAATCTTCCACGAGCTTTCTTGCGATTGTCACGACCGCGGCAGCGATATCGTTGGCCGAAGTAGGGCATCCGAACTGGTCCGCAACGACATTGATTTCGTCGCGGTTCTCGCCGAGCCGGAGCATGGTCTTCACGAAGTTGTTGCCATACTCCGAATAGACCCAAGCGGTCCGCAGAACCACATAATTGTCGGTGGCCTCCGAAACAGCTCGTTCGCCTTCGAGCTTCGAGCGGCCGTAGACGGAAGTGGGGCCTGTCGGATCACTTTCGACATAAGCGGTGTCCTCGGTGCCGTCGAAAACATAATCCGTAGAAAGATGAATGACGGGAATGCCGATGTCACTTGCCGCTTGTGCAACAGCCCTTGCTCCATCCCGATTAACGGCAAAAGCGATATCCTGCTCGCTTTCTGCCTTGTCAACGGCTGTATAGGCTGCAGCCGATACCACGACATCGGGTTTTACCTCGCGTAGCGCCTTCAAAACAGTTTCAGGCTTTGCAAGGTCGAGTTCCGGCCGACCAAGAGGCACGATCTCCAACTCGTCACTCGCCAGTGCCTGGAGGGCGCTGACGACCTGACCATTTTTGCCCGTAACTGCCAGCCGCATTCGCTCAGCCCTTTGTCAGAACGCCGAGGCGTTCTCCGGCGTAAACACCCTCGCGAAGCGGCTGCCACCACCACGCATTGTCGAGATACCATTGCACCGTCTTGCGGATACCGGTAGCGAAGTTTTCCTGCGCTTTCCAGCCGAGTTCGGTTTCGAGCTTGGTCGCATCGATGGCATAGCGGGCATCGTGGCCGGGGCGATCCGTCACATATTTGATAAGCTCGGCATAGGGCTTAGGTTGCGGGCGTAGCTCATCGAGAATGGAGCAGATGCAGTTGACCACATCGATGTTCTTCTGCTCGTTTCTGCCGCCGACATTGTACTTCTCGCCGGCAAGACCTTTCTGGACGATGAGCCACAGGGCGCGGGCATGATCCTCCACATAAAGCCAGTCACGGATGTTCGCGCCGTTTCCATAGACCGGCAGAGGCTTGCCTTCCAGCGCGTTGAGAATGATCAGCGGAATGAGTTTTTCCGGGAAATGGAATGGTCCGTAATTGTTGGAGCAATTGGAAATGACGACCGGAAGGCCATAAGTACGCTGCCAGGCCGTAGCAAGATGATCGCTTGCGGCTTTCGAGGCGGAGTATGGCGACGAAGGGTCGTAGGGGGTTGTTTCTTCAAACAGGCCGTTGTCCCCGAGTGAGCCATAGACCTCGTCGGTTGACACGTGGAGCATGCGGAAATTCGCCTTGGCGTCTTCCGCAAGGCCGCTCCAATATTGGCGCGCCGCCTCCAGCATCGTGAAAGTGCCGTTGATATTGGTTTGAATAAAATCGGCGGCGCCGGTTATGGAGCGGTCGACATGGCTTTCAGCGGCCAGATGCATCACGTAGTCCGGCTGAAATGCCGCGAATGCCTCATTCATCGCAGCCCGGTCACATATGTCGGCCTGAAGAAAGCGGTGGTTCGGCGCATTTTCGATCGGCTTGAGGGACGCCAGATTTCCTGCATATGTCAGCTTGTCGACAGTGAGAACATCCGCGCCAACCTCGCTAACGAGATAACGTACGAGGGCTGAGCCGATAAATCCGGCGCCGCCGGTAACTAGAACGCGCATCATCAGTTCCCAGTGTTTTGGTAGGTGAAATATTCAGGCAATTCCGACAGAAGCGGCTGCTTTGCATCCTTGTCGGAAAGGACGCAGCCTTCCAGCTTCGGCCAGTTGATGCCGATGGCGGGGTCATCCCATTTGACGCCGCGGTCACTGGCTGCGCTGTAAGGGGCCGTCACCTTGTATGAGATGACCGTGTTATCAACGAGCGTCATGAAGCCGTGGGCAAATCCTGCCGGAACCCAAAGCTGCTCGCCATTTTCGGGTGACAGCTCGACAGCCGCCCATTGTCCGAAGGTGGGCGATCCTGTTCTGATATCGACAGCGACATCCAGCAGCCGTCCCCGAATGCAGCGAACGAGCTTGCCCTGTGCAAAAGGCTCTGTCTGGAAATGAAGCCCTCGTACGGTTCCGGCCTGCGCGGAGAGGGATTCATTGTCCTGCACGAACTCCACATCCGCTACATTTTCGCGAAACCAGTCTTTCTTGAAAACCTCGCTGAAGTACCCCCTGCTGTCGCCGAAACGAGCTGGAGTTATCTTTTTCAAGCCTGATATCGAGAATGCTTCTAGTTGCACTATGCGGATCCTGTCTGGTCTGCCTACTCAGGGTGATATGGCTTTATCGGTAGGGACAGTCAATAACGCTTTATTGATCGCCCACACAAGAGCGCCGGAAACTCCATCGAACAGCGTCTGTTTTCACGTTTAGAGAGTGATCGGGTGTCAGAAAGAACCTCCAGAAGTTAAGCCCGCGCCGGCCCCGTCCGTTCGCGCATCGTGGAGGTCGATATTACCGGGACACCGCTCTTACTTCCACATCGCCCGCATCCGCGCACCCACATCGATGCGGATCTGCTGCGCGCTGCGTTCGGAAGCGGCGGCCGACACCAGTGGCCAGGTTGCCGTTTCGAAGAATTGCAGCAATGTCGCCGGGATGAAGCGGGTTCTTGCGGCGTAAACATGCCGGTCGCCCTGCTGGTTCTGCCCGCCGGTGAAGAAGCGTTGCGGCGTGATAAGTGACAGGCTGTCCTTGGCGCGCGTCATGGCGACATAAAGCAGCCGGCGTTCCTCCTCCAGTTCCTGGGTGGTGCCGACCCCGAGATCGGAGGGAATGCAGCCATCGACCACATTCAGGATAAAGACGGAACGCCATTCCTGGCCTTTTGCCGAATGGATGGTGGAGAGGCTGAGATAGTCCTCGTCAAGCAGCGGCACGCCGGCCTGATCGCTGGTGGCGTCCGGCGGATCGAGCGTCAACTCGGTCAGAAAGCGCTCGCGTGAGGGGTAACCGCCGGCGATCTGCTCGAGCTGCAGCAAATCGGCCTTGCGGGTGTCCGCATCCTCATGGATGCGTTCCAGATGCGGTTCGTACCACAGCCGCGCCTGCCCGATCTGGCCCGGCCAGTCGTTCGGCGCCTGTCGCAGGCCCACCAGCATTTGCGTGAAGGCTGTCCAGTCGTCGCCGGTCTTCGGCGGCGGCGGAATTTCGGCAAGGGCAAGCAGCGGCTCGGGGTCTGTCGCAATCGCATCGAGAATATTGCCGGCCTTCTTCGGGCCGATGCCGGGCAGCATCTGTAGCAAGCGAAAACCGGCGACGCGGTCGCGCGGGTTCTGCGCGAAGCGCAGCACGGCCAGCATGTCCTTCACATGGGCGCTGTCGAGGAATTTCAGGCCGCCGAATTTGACGAAGGGGATGTTGCGGCGGGTCAGTTCCACCTCGAGCGGGCCGCTATGGCTGGAGGTGCGGAACAGCACGGCCTGCTGTTTCAGCATCATGCCGGTTTCGCGGTTGGCGAGAATCTGGTCGATGATGAAATTCGCCTGTTCGGTCTCGTCCTTCACCGTCACGAGTTTCGGGCGCTCCAGCGACTGCCGCTCGGTCCAGAGGTTCTTGGTGAACCGCTCGCGCGCCAGATCGATGACGCCGTTGGCGGCCGCAAGGATCGGCTGCGTCGAGCGATAATTGCGGTCAAGCGTGATGATGTCGGCGGCAGGGCTGAAGGAAGCCGGAAAATCGAGGATGTTTCGCACCGTCGCCGCCCGGAAGGAATAGATCGACTGCGCATCGTCACCCACCACGGTCAACCCGCGGCCACCGGGTTTCAGCGCCATCAGCACCGATGCCTGAAGCCGGTTGGTATCCTGATATTCGTCGACCATCACATGGTCGAAGCGGTTGCCGATATCGTCCGCAAGGACGGGGTCGCTGACCATCTGGGCCCAGTAGAGCAGGAGATCGTCGTAATCGAGCACGTTCTGGACCTGCTTGGCCTCCACATAGGCTGCGAACAGCTCTTTCAGTTCGCTCTCCCAGTTGGCGACCCAGGGATAATGCTGGCGCAATATCTCCTTGAGCGGCGTCTGGGAATTCACCACGCGCGAATAGATCGCAAGACACGTACCCTTCGTTGGAAAGCGGCTTTCGGTTTTGGAAAAACCCAGCTCGTGCCGGGCGAGGTTCATCAGGTCGGCGCTGTCCTCGCGGTCGTGGATGGTGAAATCGATGTTAAGCCCGATCTGCTCGGCATAGATACGCAACAGGCGTGCGCCGATGCCGTGAAACGTGCCGGACCAGGCCAGCGCGTCTGTCATGATTGCCGAATTCGCCCCGATAACGTGTTTGCAGATACGCTCGACCCGCCGCGACATTTCCGTGGCGGCACGTCTGGAAAACGTCATCAGCAGGATGCGGCGAGGATCTGCGCCATTCACGATCAGATGCGCAACACGGTGGGCGAGCGTATTGGTCTTGCCCGAACCGGCCCCGGCGATGATCAGCAGGGGTCCGGCCGTGTGCCCTTCCGCCAGCCCAACGCCATGCTCCACCGCCCTGCGTTGCTGTTCGTTGAGCTTTTCCAGATAGGCAACCGCCATGCCAGCAATCCTTAGATAACCTGCCTGTCCCCACGGGTGAGAACCTTGTTCAGAGATGGCAGTCGTCGGAATGTCCGGCCATTGTCTGCCCTGTCGTCGCAATGATTAGCAAAGACTCAAACAGCAATCCAGAACAAATGCTGAACGCATTGTTCCGGTGGTTTGAACGCAGTTGGTGGTGAAATTTATCGGCCCAAAAGATCGCCCGTCCCCTGCCGGCGATTGGCCGCTGCCGGGCAGGCGAAATCGCCGAAATTGCGCCACGGGAGAAGGCGGGGCGGCCGTGGATGGGCCGCCAGGTGTTGCCGTCGGGCGGTGATCGTTACAGGAAACTGCTTTCGAACAGCTCGCCTGAATAGGCCGAATGGGTAACGCCCGCTTCAAGATCGGCCTTGGTCAGCTCATCGACAAAATCGCCGTTCTGCATGACCAGCACACGGTCGCACATATGGGCGATGACCGCGAGGTCGTGGCTGACGAGAACGAAGGTGAGGTCGCGTTCTTCGCGCTGGTCTGCAAGCAGGTTCAGGATTTCCGCCTGGATGGAGACGTCGAGCGCGGATGTCGGCTCGTCGAGCAGCAGGATCGGCGGTTCGAGGATCAGCGCGCGGGCGATTGCCACGCGCTGGCGCTGGCCGCCGGAAAGTTCATGCGGGAAGCGCTCGGCGAAATGTGGGGGCAAGCCCACCTGTTGCAGGGCGGCAGGCACTTTCGACCAGCCATCGCCAAGTCCCATGGCGCGGATCGGTTCGGCGAGAGCCCGGCCGATGCGGTGGCGCGGGTGCAGCGAACCGTAGGGGTCCTGAAACACCATCTGCGCCAGTTTCAGTTCGTCGCGACTGCGGGGCTTGCCGACCGGTTTGCCGTTAAAGCTGATGGAGCCGGTCCAGCCGGCCTCCAGCCCCGCCAGCGACCGCAGCAAGGTCGACTTGCCGCAGCCGCTTTCGCCGACGATGCCGAGCGTTTCACCCCTGTTGACCGTGAGGCTGACGCCGCGCACGACGTGATTGCGGTTTTCCCTTGCGCCGTAGACGACGTCGAGCTTGTCTACCGTGATCATCGCATCACCTCCGCATCGATGGCCTGACGGTCCAGCACCTTGAGACGCCGCACCGGATTGCGGGGATCTGGCATCGCCGCGATCAGGCCCCGCGTATAGGGATGTTGCGCTTCCTCCAGCTTCGTCAGCGTTTCCACGACGCGCCCGCCATACATGACCAAAACGCGCTCACAGAAAGCCGCAACCATGCGGATGTCATGGCTGATGAGGATCAGGCCGGAATTATTCTCGCGCACCATCTCGTCCAGAAGCAAAAGCACATCCTTGCGGACGCTGACATCGAGGGCCGAAGTCGGTTCGTCGGCAATGACCAGCTTGGGCTTGGCGAGCAGCATCATGGCGATCATCACGCGCTGGCCCATGCCGCCCGATATCTGGTGCGGATAAAGCGCCATCACGCGGTCGGGATCGTTGATGCGCACGCGCAGCAACATGTCGCGTGCTGCACCTCTCGCCGCCTTGCCGGTCAGCGCCAGATGCAGTTCGGCGGCCTCCGCCACCTGCTTTCCGATGGGCAGCACCGGGTTCAGCGAATAACGCGGGTCCTGCATGATAAGCGCCATCTCGCTGCCGCGGATCGCGCCCATCTGCCGCTCGGATTTTTCGAGCAACGGTTCGGACAGGAAATCCATCCGCTCCGCCGTCACCGTTGCGCTTTTCGGCAGGAGCCGCATGGCGGCCCGGCCGGTGGTGGATTTTCCGGAACCGGACTCACCGACTATGCCGACCCTTTCGCGCCCGACGTCGAAATTGACGTTGGACACCGCCGGAATGGTGTTGCGGCCGAAACGGACATTGAGGTCGCGGACCGAGAGGATGGGGGAGCTATCAGGAACGGGCATGACGCGGATCCAGAAGGTCGCGCAGCGTATCGCCGGCGATGTTGAAGGCAAGGCTCGTCAGCAGGATGGCGATGCCTGGCATGACGGCGACCCACCAGTAGTCGAGCATGAACTTACGGCCGCTGGAGATCATCGCGCCCCATTCCGGCAGCGGCGGCTGGGCTCCGAGACCAAGGAAGCCGAGTGAAGCGGCCGTCAGGATGATGCCGGCCATGTTCAGCGTCAGGCGAACGATGACCGAGGGAATGCACATAGGCGCAATGTATAGAAAAAGGATGCGCAGCGGCGAAGCGCCATAGAGACGGGCGGCGGCGACGTAGTCGGTATTGCGCACGACAAGCGCTTCCGCCCGAGCAAGACGCGCAATCGGCGGCCACGCGGTCAACGAGATCGCAATGATCGCCGTGCCGAGGCCGGCGCCCATGGCGGCCGCAAAGGCAAGCGCCAGCACGAGCGAGGGGAAGGACAGGACGATATCGGTCGCGCGCATCAGGATCGCGTCGGTTCGCCCGCCGAAGAAACCGGCCATCACGCCAATGGCAAGGCCGATAGGACCGACGATGACCGAGACCGACAGTACCGTCTGGATGGTGATGCGGGTGCCGTAAACAAGCCGGCTGAAAATATCGCGGCCGAATTCGTCGGTTCCGGCGAGATGCGCCCAGCTGGGAGGCTGAAGCGCGTTTTCGAGAGCTTGGCGCGCAGGATCGTAAGGCGCGATGAGCGGAGCGAAAATGGCGACCAGAATCAGAATGGCCAGAATGGCGAAGCCGAACATTCCAAGCGGTTCGTCCGCGAGCTTTCGAAGTGTCCGCACGGTGGTAGTCGAGATGCGCGATAGGGCGCTGGGACGATCAACGGTATTGTTATGCGCGATATCGGTCATCGTGCGGCCTCCCGTGTACGGGGATCGAGCGTGGTGTAGGCCAGATCTGCGAGGAAGTTGAGCAACATGAAAATGAAGCCGATGACGATCGTGGCGGCCAGAATCGCATTCATGTCGCCGATGAGCAGCGCATTCGTCATGTATTGGCCGATGCCGGGCCAGGAGAAGACGATCTCCGTGACCACGGCGCCTTCCAGCAGGTTGCCATAGGAGATAGCCAGCACGGTGATGAGCTGCACGGCGATGTTGGGCAGCACATGGCGCGTTATGGTGCGTGCTGGGCTGACACCCTTGGCCCGTGCCGCGATGACATAATCCTGGCTGAGCTGTTCGAGGGTGAAGGCCCTCGTCATGCGGGTGATGTAGGCCATGGCCATATAGGCGAGGATGATCGCCGGCAGGATGATGTGTCCAAGCGCGTTCCAGAAGATTTCCGTCTCGCCCGCAAGGAGCGTGTCGACGAGCATCAATCCCGTCTTCGGCTCCACAAGGCCTTCGTAAAAGACATCGACCCGGCCGGGCCCCGCGACAAGGTTGAGGTTCGCGTAGAAAATCACCAGCCCGACGATGCCGAACCAGAAGACCGGTATCGAATGTCCCACCAGCGCAAACACGCGCGCGAACTTGTCGATGAAGGTGTCGCGGAAGAGGGCGGCGGCGAGACCGAGTGGGACGCCGACGACCGTCGAGATGATGATCGCCAGCGTGGCGAGTTCGAAAGTGGCGGGGAAAGCCTGCGCCAGATCGCGGGTCACGGGGTTGCCGGTCAGGATTGCAATGCCGAAATCGCCATGCAGCAGGCCGCGCAGATAGATGAAGAATTGCTGGTAAAGCGGCAGGTCGAGCCCCAGCCGCGCTCGCATGGCCTCATAGGCCTTGGGATCGGCAAGTTCGCCGACGATTGCCCCGACCGGATCACTCGGCATGACCCGGCCGATGATGAAGGTGATGCAGAGCAGGATGAAGAGGCTGACGATCAGTTGCAGAAAACGATGTCCAAGCCCGCGCAGTGAGATTTCCGTCATTGCTGGCCGCACTTCCCTGTGAGAACGCTGTCGGCAGTGGAGCCTTTGCACGCTGCTCGCCGCAGACGCGCAATTCTCCTTTGCAAAAACTCTTGATGGTACTTCATCCCAACTCCTCCCTGAGCTAACATGAAAACATATGATGTGCGGCCGTGTCATCATATGAGTAGCGAAGGGATTCGTATTCTGCAAGAGGGAAGAGTGGCATGATGGGCGACAAAGCGAGGCCGCGGGAGAGGCGGGCACAACAGATCATCGATAATCTCAGCGCAGAAATTCGCAGTGGAAAACTGAAAAACGGTGATCAACTTCCCACCGAACCGGAGCTTGAGCGCAGCTACGGCGTGAGCCGCACCGTGGTTCGCGAGGCGATCGCGGATTTGCGTTCCGCCGGCTATGTCGTTCCCATCCAGGGCAAGGGGGTTTTCGTCAGCAATGCCAGTGAATGGGCTGGCGTGAAACTGACGCAATCCGAAGTCGGAACCATTGCGGAAACGCTGGAAATGCTGGAGTTCCGGCTTGCGACGGAAGGGGAGGCGGCGGCAATCGCCGCCTATCGCCGCACCGCCCAGCAGGAGGCCGCAATCTCTGCGGCGCACCGGAAAATGGCCCGCGCCATCGATGCGCGTGAAACCACTGTCGATGCCGATTACGAGTTTCACACGGCCATCGCGATCGCCACGAACAACCGCTTCTATCTGGAGGCTCTGCGTCAGTTCGGTTCGCGCTCGATCCCGCGCGGGCAGTTCCCGACGCTGCCGGAAACCGGTGACGCGAATTATCTTCGGAAAGTGCAGGCCGAGCACGAGGCAATCCTGCGCGCCATCGTCGAACAGGATCCGGAAGCGGCGCGAAAAGCCATGCGCGAACATATGCTTGCGAGCCAGCGCCGATACAGGTTGCTGTCAGAAGCGCAATAGCATCTCGACACTCATCTTATTTCATGCGATGTCATATGATGACTTGCATGGAGAGAGGAGAGAATCGATGTATGTCGGCACCCAGGTTGCTGCGCGCGATGACGAGGATTTTAAGGTTTGGGCGCAGCTCGGCGTCAAAAATATCAACGCGGATCCGCCCGGAAAGCCCGCGAGCTGGACTTTCGAGGACTTTGAGCGCCACCGTGACAAGGTCGAAAGCTTTGGCCTCGTTCTCGACATGGTGCAATTGCCGCTGCCGTCGCGGCCCATCGAACAGGCGTCCTATCCCGATATCCTGCTTGCCGGCCCTGATCGCGACCGGCAGATCGATGCCGTCTGCACGATGATAGAGAATATCGCCAGGGCCGGAATCCCTGCCGCGAAATACAATCTCAACCTCATCGGCATTCCGCGCACCGAAATGGAGCGCGGCCGCGGCGGCTCGCTCAACGAGGCCTGGCGCTGGGACAAGGCGGACCATGATGCAGCGCCGGGTCTCGCGGGCGTTCTTTCCGAAGACGAGAACTGGGAACGCATCGATTACTTCCTCGAGCGTGTGGTGCCGGTGGCCGAAAGCAACCGCGTGCGCCTGGCATGCCATCCGCATGATCCCTATACACCGCCGGGCTACCGGGGCGTCACCCGCGTTCTCGGCACGGTCGAAGGGCTGAAGAAATTCGTGCAGATGCGCGAGAGCCCCTATCACGGCCTGAATTTCTGCCAGGGGTCTATCGGCGAAATGCTCGACAATCCGCGCGAGGAAATCGACGACATCATCAGGTGGTTCGGCAGCCGCGACAAGATCTTCAACGTCCATTTCCGCAATATCAGCGGCGGCAAACTCTCCTTCATGGAAACATTCCCCGATGAGGGCGACATGGACATGGTGCGTTCGCTGAAACTCTATCACGAACTCGGCTATCGCTACATGATCATGCCGGACCATGTCCCGACGATTGCCGGGCGCGATGCCGTCGGTGTCGCTTTCGCCTTCTGCTACGGCTACATCGCCGCGCTGATAGAAGCGCTTGATAACAAACATCTTTGACCGTTCTGGCCCGCGACGCCCCGCTGCGTCGCGGGCTTTTTCCCAAACGTGAATTACCGATCTGTAGGAGGAGCAGGTATGAGAAAATCATTGATCCGTCTCGCATTCACCACGGCCCTTGGCGCCATGCTGGTGCAGGCAGCGCCGGCCGTGGCCAAAACACCGAATGACCAGCTTGTCATCGGAACATCGCTGGCTCAGGTGCTGTCGCTTGATCCGCATCAGGCCACCGAAGGAAAAGCCAACGAAATCATGTCCAACCTCTATGACCGTCTGATTTCGGTCGATGGTTCGGGCAAGGTTTCACCGCAGCTTGCCGAGCGCTGGGAGATAGATGACAAGGGCATCACCTTCCATCTTCGCGAGGCCAATTTCGCCTCGGGCAATCCGGTAACCTCGGCAGACGTCGTCTATTCGCTCAGCCGGCTGTTGAAGATGAACCAGGCGGCCGCAGCCAACCTCAAGCGCGTTGGTTATAATGCCGATAATGTCGACAAGCTGGTGAGCGCGCCGGATGAAAAAACGGTACGCATCGATCTTTCCGGCGAAACCACGTCCGAGCTGCTCCTTTACCGTCTGGCCATGGTCATCGCCAGCGTCGTCGACAGCAAGGAGCTCAAGAGGCATGAAAGCAGTGGCGACTGGGGCAATGGCTGGCTGAGAACCAATTCCGCCGGTTCCGGTCCCTTTACGCTCAATCGCTGGTCGCCAAATGAGATCATCATTCTCGAGGCCAACAAGAATTATGTGGCCGGCAGCCCGAAAATGCGCCGCGTCATCGTGCGGCATGTGCCGGAAAGCCAGGTGGAGCGCCTGATGCTGGAGCGTGGCGATATCGACATCGCCAGTGCGCTGACGGCTGCCGACCTTGCAACCTTCAACAACAAGGAAGGCTTCCAGATTCAGCGCGTGCCGACGGGCGGCTTCTACGTCCTGTCCATGAATGCCGGCAAGGAACCTTTGTCCAACCCCAAGGTCCGCGAAGCGATTGCTTATGGCATCGACTACAAGGGCATGGAAAAGACCATCATGGGTCCCTATGGCCGGGCGCGCACGGTGCCGGTGCCGGAAAACTTCGAATACGCCATTCCGAGCCCGGACTGGAAGCTCGATGTGGAGAAGGCGAAGGCTCTCCTCAAGGAGGCCGGTTATGAGAACGGCTTCACGCTTAATCTGAAGACGATCGCGCAGACGCCGCGCATCGACCTTGCCACCGCGATCCAGGCCTCACTCAGCCAGATCGGCATCAAGGTCAATATCCAGCAGGGTAACGGTTCGGACGTGATTGCCGCCCACCGCGCGCGGGATTTCGATCTGCTCATTCCGCAGACCGGCGCCTACATGCCGAATGTGCTGGGCTCGATGGAGCAATTCTCCAGCAACCCCGACAATTCGCTGGCCGCCAACAACGCCGGCAATTTCGTCTGGCGCTCGGCCTGGGACATTCCGGAACTGACGGCGCTCACGGCAAAGGCTTCGCTGGAGCCGGACGCCAAGAAGCGTGGGGAAATCTACACCCAGATGCAGGAAATGTTCGTCGCCCAGAAGCCGGCGGTGCTGCCGATGTTCGAGAGGTTCGAGCCGATCGTGCTGAATGCGCGCGTGAAGGATTATGTGGGTCATCCCAGCCAGACGACCCGGCTGGAAAAGGTCACGAAGGATTAAGGGCAAACTATAGTCTTTGGAACTTGCGACGGGCGGTTTTACCGCCCGTTTTTTTATTGGTGGTTAGGTCCGTACCCCTGAAAGCGTCCTCCATGACGCTCCTCCGGCTCTTAGCGGAAACGAAACTAGTCGCAGCAGGTGGTTGTCGCACGCCATCCAGTAATTTCAGGGGGTTTTCTCAAGGACTTCATCGGTTTAGACCGACCGATGACTATTCCTTCCATCGGGCGAGAGTCGTGAACTCCGCTCACCCACCTCCCGAAGAATGCGTTGATGACCATGAACCTTGCACAGATAAAACTTCCGTCTCGGCCGCTGAGCCTCAAACGTGGCGTCATTTCAGTGCCGGCAGCCTATTATTTTTCCATTCCGGTGCTTCTGGTCATCACGGCCGTCATGCTCGTCGCCGAAGGTCCGGGCATATTGCGCGACTATCAGATCAGCAAAGATCCGCTGGAGATTGAAAACGGCGATATCAGCGGTAGCTGCAAGACGCGCAAGGCGATCTTCACGACCTGTGAGGCGGATCTTTCCTATGACCATGCGGGCGTGAGCTACAAGAAGGATGTCGAGGTCATGTTCGTCGATTTCCATTCCGGCGATTATGAAACCGGACTGGTCATCTCCGCGAAGAACCCGGAACTTGCTACGATTTCGCTGGGCCTCGACATGCTCTGGAACCGCATCATCACGCTCGGCGTGTTCGTTGCCCTGCTCGGCTTCGGCAGTTTGGCGATGCTGTTCACGCTTATCCGGGTCCTGCGGGTTCGCCTGCAGTTGCGCAAGCCCGCACCGTTGACCGTCATTCCGGTGGCGCTGACGGCGGTTGCCGAAAAACGCAGCCGTCTCTTCGTCACCTATGCCGATACGGTCAGAGAAGACAAGACCAAGCGGCAGTCCTTCACCCATCTGGAGAGGGGGCGAATCCCGGTCGTCGTTGGCCATAACGGAAAACACGATGTTGCGCTGGCGGTGTGGCACGGCA
Organism: Rhizobium sp. NFACC06-2; assembly: GCF_900101425.1. Classification (NCBI taxonomy): domain Bacteria; kingdom Pseudomonadati; phylum Pseudomonadota; class Alphaproteobacteria; order Hyphomicrobiales; family Rhizobiaceae; genus Rhizobium; species Rhizobium sp. NFACC06-2. The sequence goes on from NZ_FMVA01000006.1 coordinate 117,209, forward strand.
AGACCGCGCTGCCGGTTCTGCTCGACGACCGGCTGGAGCGGATCGAGCTGTCGGAGCAGGAAAGGGCGGAGGCTCTCGCATCGCTTGCCCCGATGCTTGCGAACCAGACACCGGAGGGCGCCTCGGCTCCGGGTGCGACGAGTGCGAAAGGACCGGGCCTCCTGCGCAGACTGGGGACTTTCGTTGCCATCGTGGCTGTCATCTTCGTCGCGGTTATCGGTTATTGGCTGTGGTACGTCACCAGCGCCCCGTCGCAGTTCAACTCGCCCGGCATGGACATCAACAACATGTTGCCGGCAGCGCTCAACGAGTGGGGATGTGCCCGTCTGCAGGAGCGTTTCGCCGATGGCCCGGCGCCTTTCGGATGCACCGCAGCCGATTATCGAAGCTGGAAATAAACGGCCTTTCCTATAGTCCTGGCCCGGCCGCGCGCGAAAAAGCTTACGGGCTGCCGCGTGCGGCCCGTTCCTTTCTGCACGTTGCAGAACAGATCGTTCCATTTATCATTAGTTGCATTAGAGATTTATAAATAAACCACTCCCATAGTGCCACCGTGAGCGGTTCTTCAGAGGCTGGGAGAGTGCGTCATGTTCACGGTTCTGGAATGCGTTGTCGTACAACACGACCGGGCGGTCGTGCTTCTTGCGGCTGTTATCTGCCTGCTTGGCATGTTTGCTTTTTTTCATCTTTTATTGCGCGCGGAGGAAAGTCCGGCTGGCCGCAAGCCCTATTGGGTGCTGGTTGCCGCCTTTGCTGGGGGACTGAGCGTCTGGGCGACGCATTTCGTCGCCATGCTCGCCTATAAGGGCGCGGTCCCGATCGGTTATGATTTCGCCTTCACGGCGTTTTCGGCGGTTCTTGCGGTTTTCGGTTTCTGGCTGGCGCTCACCAGCCGTTCGCAGGCCGCTTACAGCCCTGCGATCGCCGGCACGCTGGTCACGCTGTCGGTTGCTGTCATGCATTTCGTCGGCATGGCGGGAATGGATGTCGCCGCCACGATCAGCTATCGGTGGGGGCCGGTGCTGGGCGGTTTTGCGGTTGCCTGGGCGTTTTTTCTCCTCGCCTTTTTCCTTTTTCGCCGCCTCGGCTCCTGGCAGCGCATCGCCGCGCCGGCCGGATCGGCGATTTTCGCGATCTGCGCGCTGCATTTCACGGCCATGTCGGCCACGGTGCTTTCGCCGGATCCGTCCGTATCGGGGCCTGATCCCGACAATGTCGCCCGGCTGATCATGATCTGCGCCATTTCCGGCGTCACGTTCCTGATCCTGTCCACCACCGCCGCCGCTGCTCTTGTGGATCGTTACCTTGTCGATCTCAAGGGTCTTGTGGATGCGACGCTCGATGGTCTCGCCGTCGTTCGCGATGGGCGGATCGTGGAGCTTAACACCCGTTTTGCCGGCCTTCTGGGCCGGGAGGAAGCGTCGCTGGTCGGACAAAACCCCGACGATCTCTTCAAGGCCATCGACGGGCAACCCGCCTATCTGCCGCGCCATGCACCGGTGGAGGCGGTGCACGAGCGCGCCGGGCAGGCGCAGATATTCGAACTCGGCGTACGAACGATCGAATATCGCGGCCGCCCCTGCGAGGTGATGGCCATTCGTGACCTGACGGAAAAGCGCGCAGCGCAGCGGGAAATCGAATATCTCGCCCGCCACGACGTCCTGACGGGCCTTTCCAACCGCACCATGTTCCAGACCCGTCTTCACCAGCAGATCGAGCATTGCGACGAGGAGGACGAATTCGCGCTGCTGGCGCTCGACCTCGACCGGTTCAAGGCGGTCAACGACATATTCGGCCATGCCGAGGGGGATCGCGTCCTGAAAAAGGTCGCCGCCATTCTCGATGAATGCGCAAGGGCAGGCGATGTGGTCGCCCGTCTCGGCGGCGATGAATTCGTCATCCTGACTACCCGGCACACCAGGGCGGAAGAGGCGCGCCTGCTGGCCGAGACGATCCTTGGCATGTTCGCATTGAAGATGAATGTTGCCAACGATCCGACCTCCGTTGGCGTCAGCATCGGCATCGCCGTCTTCCCGCGGGACGGGAAGGACCATGAAAGCATCATGCACGCCGCCGATCTGGCGCTTTACCGCGCCAAGATGGGCGGACGCGGCATACTGGCCTTTTACGATCCGGTGATGGATCAGGAGGCGCGCGAACGCCGCCAGCTCGAGACGGATCTGCGGCTTGCCATCAATCGCAACGAGCTGCTGCTGAATTATCAGCCGGTCCTTTCGGTCGAATGCGGCCAGGTCGTCGGTTACGAGGCGCTGGTGCGCTGGCAGCACCCGACAAGAGGCGTGGTGCCGCCGGACGTCTTCATTCCAATTGCCGAAGAGAGCGGCATCATCATCTCGCTCGGCGAATGGGTGCTGCGCGAGGCCTGCCGTCAGGCGGCCGGCTGGGCGCCGCACCTGAAGATCGCGGTGAACGTTTCGCCATTGCAGTTTTCGCTGGCCAATCTCGGCCATGTCGTCTGCACCGTGCTGATGCAGACCGGGCTTTCGCCCAACCGGCTGGAACTGGAAATCACCGAAGCCGCGCTTCTGAAAGACCGCAAGGCGACGTTGATCATCCTCAACCAGTTGAAGGCGCTCGGCGTCGCCATCGTCATGGACGATTTCGGGACCGGTTATTCCTCGCTCAGCAACCTGCAGAGCTTCCCCTTCGACAAGATCAAGATCGACCGCAGCTTCATCGCCGCCATGAGCGACGATGACAATGCCCGCGCCATCGTGCGTGCGGTGATCGGCCTCGGCCGCAGCCTCGATCTGCCGGTGACGGCGGAGGGAATTGAAACGGATGCGCAATACCGCATGGTGGTCGACGAGGGCTGCGCGCAGGCGCAGGGCTATCTCTTCGGCAAACCGGATGTCGCGCCCGCACAGGTCGTCAGCGCCACCACACGGAAGAAACATTCCGTTTGATAAAAGATACGGCGGCACAACGGTGTCGTCGCCCTCCTTTCCCATGTCCGATGGAACGAGAGCCAAGGCAGATCGTTAGGTTAGCGTGTGGCGCGTCCATGCCGCTGTCAGCCCGACCGGGCGGTATGCCTGCTGGGTCAGCGAATGCGCCACGGATGGACATCTATCTATGGGAGAGACCGCGATGACAGACCGCCTCGAGCCACAGGACCCGCGCAGCCAGTATCCGCGCCCGCCTTTTTCGACCCCGACTCAGGAAATGCCGGGTCTGGTGACGAATATGACGCCTTTCCCGGACCATGGTGAAAAGACCTATCGCGGCACCGGCAAGCTAGCAGGGCGCAAGGCGCTGATAACCGGTGGCGATTCAGGCATTGGCCGTGCGGTCGCCATCGCTTTTGCAAGGGAAGGCGCGGATGTGGCGATCTCCTATCTTCCGGAAGAAGAATCCGACGCGGAGGAAGTCGTGGCGCTCATTGAGGCGGAAGGCCGCGTGGCGGTCGCGCTGCCCGGCGATATTACCGACGAGGCCTGGTGTCGCGAACTGGTCGAGAAAGCGGCCGGTGATCTCGATGGGCTGGATATTCTGGTTATCAACGCGGCAAGGCAGCAATATCGCGACGATATAAAAGAACTGTCGACCGACGATTTCGACCGCACCATGAAGACCAATCTTTATGCGCTGCACTGGATTGCGCAGGCGGCGGTTCCCCATCTCAAGCCGGGGTCGTCGGTAATTACCACGGCGTCGATACAGGCCTATGAGCCCTCCGCCATCCTGCTGGATTACGCCACCACCAAAGCCGGTATCGTCGCTTATACGAAAGCGCTTGCAAAGCAGCTTATCGAAAAGGGTGTGCGCGCCAATTCCGTCGCTCCCGGCCCGTTCTGGACGGTTCTTCAGCCGAGCGGCGGCCAGCCGGACGAGAAGGTGAAGAATTTCGGCAAGGACAGCGATTTCGGCCGCCCGGGACAGCCGGTGGAACTGGCGCCCGTCTACGTGCTGCTGGCATCGCAGGATGCGAGCTTCATCAATGGCGAGGTTTATGGCGTGACCGGCGGCAGGGGCATTGCCTGAGGCGATGTCCGCCAATGCCGGATGGGCCTTTGAGGATTTCGAGATGAAACGGCAGGCAGAACGTTCAGACAGAAGTTTGAAGAGCTTCGATGTTCGCGACCGCCTGATATTGGCGCTTTACGCGCAGTTGAAAGCGGAGCGGCAGACCCGCGAGGCCATGGAATGGGTTATTCGCAATGGCGGGCTGTCGCCGGAGGTGCTGGAAGCCATGGCGTCCGACCCGGTGCCGGTTCTGGCGGAGGCGGATGTGCCCGCCATCGAACGCATTCTGGCCAAGGGCCGACGCGGAGACATGTCCTCCCGCAGCGATGACGAGGGACGACGGACATGAACCGGAGAGCGAGCTGGAGGGGCCATCTGGCCTTTGCCGATTTCAACTGCGAAGTCGGCCTTTATTCCGCACTGACTTCGGCGGAGAAAATCTCCTTCAATATCGTCAACCGCAAGACCGGCCACCGCGTCGAGCGGCAATATGTCGATAGCGACACCGGCGAGGCGGTGCTCCGCGAAGATCAGGTCAAGGGATACGAACTCGACAATGGCGACCATATCGTCATCGAGGGAGACGAGATTGCGAAGCTGATGCCGGAAAGCGACAAGGTCATCCGCGTCAGGCACTTCCTGCCTTGTGACGAGATCGACAAGCTTTATTTCGACAAGTCCTATTATCTCGCGCCGAGCGGGGAGGACGGCGAAGAGGCGCTGACGCTTCTTGCCAGGGCAATGGACGACGAGAATGTCGCAGCTCTCGGCGAAGCGGTGCTTTTCCGCCGCAACCGTGTCCTGCTGATCCGTCCGAGCGGTAAGGCTCTCGTCGCTACGACGCTGAATTTCAGCTACGAGGTCCGTTCGCAGACATCCGTCTTCAAGTCGATCCCCGATATCGAGTTCGATGAGGAAATGCTGGAGCTTGCCGGTCACATCATCGAAAAGCGTGCGGGCACATTTGACCCGGCAGACTATAGCGATCGGTATAATGATGCACTCGCAGAACTCGTGAAAGCCAAGATCGAAGGCCGGGAAATCGCCAAACCGCCGCCGCGCAAGGAAGACAATATCATTGATCTCAAGGAGGCCCTGCGTCGCAGCGCGGGGGCCGAAGCGAGCAGCAGAAAAAGGGCGACGGCAGCGGGCCGGAAGGCCCCGCGGAAAGCGAGCTGATCCATGGGATTGCAGACCTATAACGCCAAGCGCAGTTTCGACAATACGCCGGAGCCCAAAGGGACGACGGCCGAACAGCAGGGATCGAGCTTCGTGATACAGAAACACGATGCCCGCCGTCTGCATTATGATTTCCGGCTGGAAATGGACGGGGTGCTGAAAAGCTGGGCGGTGACGCGCGGCCCGAGCCTCGATCCAGAGGACAAGCGCCTGGCCGTGCATGTCGAGGACCATCCGCTCAGCTATGGCGATTTCGAGGGCGTCATCCCGAAAGGACAATATGGCGGCGGCACCGTGATCGTCTGGGATCGGGGCACCTGGCAGCCGATTGGCGACGCCCGGAAAGGTTATCGCAAAGGCCATCTGGAATTCGAACTGGAAGGCGAAAAGCTCAAAGGCCGATGGCATCTGGTGCGCATGCACGGAAAGCCTGGAGAAAGCCGGGAGAACTGGCTGCTTATCAAGGGCGATGACGAGGAGGCGAGGCATAAGGGCGGCGCGGATATTCTCGAAGAACGGCCCGAATCCGTAAAGACGGGGCGCAGTGTCGAGGAAGTTGCAGCCAAACCGAAGGATACATGGAACTCCAAAACGGTATCGAAAAAGACCGTGGCTTCGGTCTCCGGCAGGAAACAGGCGCATGCGCTGCCCAAAGGCGCACGCAAACTGGCCATGCCATCTTTCGTGCCGCCGGCGCTCGCCACGCTCAAGCCGAAACCGCCCAACGGAGATCGCTGGCTGCATGAAATCAAATTTGACGGCTATCGTCTGCAGGCGCGCGTCGATCAGGGCAAGATTCAACTGCTGACCCGCAGCGGGCTGGACTGGACGGATAAATTCGGCCGGGCCGTGACAGGAGCGCTCAGGGCGCTGCCGGTGGAAACGGTGTTGATCGATGGCGAAATCGTCGTCGAACGCGATAACGGTGCCTCCGATTTCTCCGCCTTGCAGCAGGATCTGAGCGAAGGGCGCAGCGACCGCTTCGTATTCTATGCCTTCGACCTTCTCTATATCGATGGCAGCGATCTGCGCGGTGCGGCATTGAGCGAGCGAAAGGCGCTGCTCGAAAAGTTGCTGCCGGCGGGTGACCCCCATCTGCGTTACAGCCAGCATTTCGAAGAAAGCGGCGCGCTTGTTCTGGACCATGCCTGCCGGCTCAGCCTCGAGGGTGTCATTTCCAAAGTCAGGAACAGCACATATGTTTCGGGCCGCAAGGGCGAGTGGGTAAAATCCAAATGCTCGATGCGACAGGAATTCGTCATCGGCGGTTATACCGTCTCCTCGACATCGGACCACGCCATCGGATCGCTGGCGCTCGGCGTTTATGAAAACGGCAAGCTGCGCTATGTCGGCCGTGTCGGAACAGGTTATACGGGTGAAGTGGCGGAGATGCTGCTTGGCCGGCTCAAGCCGCTTGAGCGCAAGGAAAGCCCGTTCGGTGAGAAACTCACCGCGCTTGCCCGCCGCGATCTTCATTTCGTCAAGCCGGAACTGGTGGCGGAAGTGGAGTTTCGTGCATGGTCTGGAGATGGCAATCTGCGTCACGCCTCCTTCCGGGGGTTGCGCGAAGACAAGCCCGCAGCAGAAATCGAACGCGAGGAGAAGGCCGTGTCCGATACTCAGGCGCCGCAATCGAAGATCAAGTTCACCCATCCGGACCGGCTTTATTGGCCGGAGGACGGCGTGACGAAGGAGGGGCTTGCCGACTATTATGCGCAGGTCTGGCGGCACATGGCGCCCTTTGTTGTCAACCGGCCGCTGGCATTGTTGCGCTGCCCGGAGGGCATAGAGGGGCAGCGATTTTTCCAGAAACATGCCTGGCGCGGTATCAACAAGGCCGTCGAGCAAATCAAGGATCCCAAGGACAAGGGCGGTGAACCGCTGATCCGCATCACCGATTTTGATGGCTTGATGGCGCTCGTGCAATCCGCCGCGCTCGAAATCCACCCATGGGGCACGACCACCGCCAATTGGGAAAAGCCGGACATGATCACCATGGATATCGACCCCGGCGAGGATGTGACATGGGAAGAGGTGATCGAAGCGGCGCTGGAGCTGAAGCGGCGTTTCGAAGAAGCCGGGCTTGCCGCTTTCGTCAAGACCTCCGGCGGCAAGGGCCTGCATGTTGTCGCACCCTTGAAGCCGCAGGCGGGCTGGGCTCCGGTCAAGGCCTTCGCCAAGGCCATGGCGGCGGATATGTCGAAGGCCGAGCCGGAAAAATATCTCTCCGTCGCCACCAAGGCGAAACGGCAGGGCCGCATTTTCATCGACTATCTGCGCAATGGCAGGGGCAATACGGCGGTTGCGGCCTATTCGACACGTGCCCGGCCGGGAGCCGCCATTTCAGCGCCGCTCGAATGGTCGGAACTCACCGCCGAGGTCGGCCCGGCCCATTTCACCGTCAACAATATCGGCGCGCGTCTTTCCGCGCTGAAAAAAGACCCGTGGGATGGATTTTTTGCCGCTGCCGAGCCGCTTCCAAAAAAGGCCCGCTGAAGGCATCGAGCCTCAGCTTCTCTTTTCGGAAGCAAGGCTTTTCTTCAGGGCATCCATGATGTTGATGACATTGCCGCCGGTGCGTGCCTTCGTGCCGGTTTTCTTTTTCGAGGAGGAGACCTCGTCGCCCTTGGTCTTCAGCAGGGACTTAATCTTCTTCTGAATGGGGTCCTGCACCAAAGCCGGTTTCCAACCCGTCACCTGTTTGCCGATACGTTTTTCCATGGCGTCCAGCAGCGGCCGGTCGATTTTCATCTTCGGCTCCAGCGCGTCGATGCTTTCGCGCACCTCTTCGCCATAATGCAGCGTCCACAGGATGATGCCTTTCCCCGATGGTTCGAGGAGCACAGCCCTTTCACGACGGTAGATCACCAGACGCGCGATGCCGAAAACATCGTTCACCTTCATGGCTTCGCGAATGACGCTGAAGGCTTCGGTGCCGATCTTGTCTTCCGGGCGCAGAAAATGCGGACGGTCGTACCAGATCCAGTCAATCGATCCTTTCGGCACGAAGGTCTTGATATCGATGGTGCGGGTGCTTTCCAGCGCCACCGCATCGATCTCGTCGTCCTCCAGCAGAACGTAATCGTCCTCGGCGCGTGGAAAACCCTTAACCTGGTTTTTGGCGGCGACCGGTCGGTGGGTGACGCTGTCGACATACCGGCTTTCGACCCGATTGCCGGTTTTGCGATTGAGGATGTGGAAACTGTATTTGTTGCTTTCGGTCGTTGCGGGCGTCAGCGAGACGGAAGCCGTCACCAGCGACAGCTTCAAATAACCCTTCCAAAAAACCTGCCGTGCCATGTCCGCGATCCACGTTGATCTCCCGGAACAACAGCCAAGGGGCGGCGTTTGTTCCGGGAGAAGCGGCCCGTAGCGGCAGTAATGCAGCTATCAGAACAGCGACGTCAGCCCGTAGACCGCGGCGGAGATCAGCGCAGCCGCCGGCATGGTGACGATCCAGGCGATGACGATGTTGCCGGCAAGGCCCCAGCGCACGGCCGAGACGCGGCGGGCAGCGCCGACGCCGACGATGGCGCCGGTGATCGTGTGGGTGGTGGAGACTGGAATGCCGAGCCATGTCGCACCGAACAGCGTCAGCGCACCGCCGGTTTCGGCGCAGAAACCCTGCATGGGATTGAGCCGGGTGATCTTCGATCCCATCGTATGGACGATGCGCCAGCCGCCGAACAGCGTGCCGAGCGCCATGGCCGACTGGCAGGAAATCACCACCCAGAAGGGCACGTAGAAGCTCTCGCCCAAATGTCCCTGGCTGAAGAGCAGCACGGCAATGATGCCCATGGTTTTCTGCGCGTCGTTGCCGCCATGTCCCAGCGAATAAAGCGAGGCGGAGATGAACTGCATCACGCGGAAGGTGCGGTCCACGGCAAAGGGCGTCTGCCGCACGAACAGCCAGGAGACGGTGAGCACAAGAAGCAGGGCGAGGAAGAAGCCGATGGCCGGCGACATGAAGATGGCGCCCACGGTTTTCAGCAGGCCCGACCAGACGATGGAATTGAAACCCACCTTCGCAAATCCAGCACCGACGAGCCCGCCGATCAGCGCGTGGGACGAGCTGGAGGGAATGCCGAAGATCCAGGTGACGATGTTCCAGACGATGGCGCCGATCAGCGCCGCGAAGATCACCTGCGGCGATACGATGGCCGGATCGATGATGCCGGTGCCGAGCGTTTCTGCCACATGCAGGCCGAAGAACAGGAAGGCGATGAAATTGAAGAAGGCCGCCCAGGCGACCGCATATTGCGGGCGCAGCACACGGGTGGAGACGATGGTGGCGATGGAATTGGCGGCATCGTGCAGGCCGTTCAGAAAATCGAAGAACAGCGCGATGGCGATAAGGCCGATTAGCAGCGGCAGGGCAAGTGCGACATCCATCAGACGTTCTCGATAACGATGCCGCTGATCTCGTTGGCCACATCCTCGAAGCGGTCGACGACCTTTTCGAGTTCGCCGTAGATCTCGCTGCCGATCATATAGGCCATGGCATTGCCGCTTGCGCCGTGGCGGCGGAAGAGGTCCTTGAGACCCAGATCGTGAAGTTCGTCGGAGCGGCCTTCAACGCGGGTCACCTCTTCGGAAATGGATGACAGGCGATGCGCATTCGTGCCGACCTTGTTGAGAAGCGGAATGGCTTCCGCGATGAGGCCGGCTGCGCGCACGATCTCATGGCCCATTTCCTTCATCAGCGGATCGAATTCCGTTTGCTCGAAAAGACGGATGGTCTTGACGGTCTTGTGCATCATGTCGATGGCGTCATCCATCGACTGGATGAGATCCTTGATGTCGCCGCGGTCGAAGGGGGTGATGAAGCTGCGCCTGACGGCGAGCAGCACCTCGCGGGTGATGTCGTCCGCCTGATGTTCAAGGGCGACGATGAGGTCGCAGTTCTTCTCAACGTCGATGCCGCTCAAAAGTTGGTCAAGGGCCTCGGCCGCTTTGATGACGGTTTCGGAATGTTTGCTGAACATGTCGAAGAAACGGTCCTCGCGCGGCATCAGCTTGCGAAAAATACTCATCATGCGAATTGGCCCTCAATGGCGCTTTATTAGTTGTGGGGGGTGATTGTCATAAAACTGTCATAAATGCACGCGGGGCATTGATGCAACCCGGAAAATCAGCACTATCAACGGATATGAAACCCACCAAGAAAAGCCGGAAAACCCGCCCGGCTCGTGCACTGACATTGCTCCAGCAGCTTGCTGCGGTTCCGGAAAAGCTCTTCACCGGCGCTTTCCGGCAGCAATATGCCGCGCTCTGCTTCCGTTATGCCGGCAATGGCGAGGATGTCGAAATCCTCCTCGTCACGTCCCGTACCAGCGGACGCTGGATCATTCCGCGCGGCTGGCCGATGAAACGCAAGAAGCCGCACGAGGCGGCGGCAATCGAGGCGTGGGAGGAGGCGGGCGTGCGCGGCCGGGTGAAAAAGAATGCGGTTGGCCGCTATACCTATCTCAAGATGCTCGACAATGGCGATGTCGTTCCCTGCATGGTCGATGTGTTCCAGATAGAGGTGACGGAGGCGGAAACCAGTTTCAAGGAGCGCGGTGAACGCCTGCTGGAATGGGTGCGCCCGGATGAGGCGGCAAGGCGCGTTCGCGATATCGAACTGAAGTCGCTTCTTGTCGATTTTCGCCCGAAGGGCAAAAAGAAGCGTCAGGGCAGCGAGAGGCCGTAACCGCACGCGTCACGCATCCGCTCCTGTGGCCAAGATTGTAATGCCGCCGCAATGGGTGATCTCCAACCTTGCCTGATGATTGTCGTCAGGTGCCGTTGCATGAAACCATGTCGTCCCGCTCTCCGTTTTTTATTGCGTTATCTCCATCCCATCATCGTCCTTGCCGTGCTTCTGGCGGGGCCAGCCGCTATTCTCCTGCTGAGGTGACGGCAGCCCCATAGATGCAAAACCGGCCTTTTCAGGCCGGCTGCTTTTGGGAAGGTTGCGTCTGATGGTTCGAATGCCCCGTTTCATCGGGCGCTTTCGGTAACAGGCGGGCAAAACGCCTGACGATGCTGTCTATATAGGACAGGATGGTCGGCACCACGATCAGGGTCAGCAGCGTGGAACTGATGAGGCCGCCAACCACCGCATGGGCCATCGGCGCACGCTGCGCGCCACCGCCGCCGACGGCGAAACCGAGCGGGATCATGCCGAAGATCATCGCAAGCGTCGTCATGATGATCGGGCGGAAGCGGATGACGCCGGCATTTTCTAGCGCCTCGTTCAGCGAAAGCCCACGCCGCCGCTCGCGATTGGCGAAATCGACCAGCAGGATGCCGTTTTTGGTCACGAGGCCCATCAACATGATGAAGCCGATCAGCGAGAACATGTTGATCGTGCTGCCGGCCACCATCAGCCCGATGAGGACGCCGACAAGCGAAAGCGGCAGGGACGCCATGATGGCGAGCGGTTGCATGAAACTGCCGAATTGCGAGGCGAGCACGATGTAGATGAAGATGACGGCCATGGTAAGCGCCGTGACCATGTGGCCGATGGTCTCCTGCATGGTTTCGGCGTCACCGCCGAAGCGGATGCGATAACCGTTCGGCAGGTCAAGACTGGCGGTCAGGCCCTGCAACGTCTCCGTCACCTCGCCAAGCGTGCGGCCGGCGATATTGGCCGAAACCAGTATCTCGCGGCGATTGTCGATGCGGCGGATTTCGGCGGGAGCCGGCATGATGCCGATATCGGCAACCTGATCGAGGCGCACCATCAGCGGTGCACCGTTCGCGGCCGTGCGGCCGGTTGCGATCATCAATTCACCGAGACCTGCCGCGTCAGACCGCCGCTCGACGGGCAGGCGGATGACGATATCGTAGCTGTTGCCGTCCGCATCCGTCCATTTCGACACATCCTCGCCGCCGATGAGGGGGGAAAGCGCTGCTGCAAGATCGGAGCGGGCGATGCCGAGATCGCTCGCCGCCGCAGGCTTCAGGCGGACCGAAAGAATGGAAGTCACATCCCTGGCGCTGGAGGTCACATCCACGAGTCCGGGGATTTTTTCATGTCTTCGACCAGACCGGTGGCGATTTTTTCGAGGACCGCCCTTTCGTCGCCGAGGATGCTGAGCTGCACCGGGCTTTCGCCGCCGCCAAGGCCATTCTGCAGGATCGTGACCTCTATGCCGGGTATGGCTGACAGGCGTTTGCGAACCGGTTCGGCAAGGGAGAGCGGAGTTCGGCTCCGCATGTCGAGCGGCACCAGCCCCACCAATATGGCGGCGCGATGCTTGCCGGCGGCGCCGCCGGTATTGACGGTGGAATAAAGCGTCTCGACTTCCGGAAATTCCTTCAGCGCCTTTTCGACCTGCCGCACCTTCGTTGTCGTATAGTCCAGCGAGGAGCCGACCGGCGCGGTAATATTGACCTGAAAGCGGCCCTCATCGGCATTCGGAACGAATTCCGTGCCAACCAGCGGCACCATGAACAGGCTGCCGATAAAGACGCCGGCCGTGGCAAGCAGGGTGACGAGCCGGTGCCGCAGGGTCCAGCCGATTGCCCGGCGATATTGCCCGGCCATCCATTCGAAGCCGTGGTCGAAACGGGCGATCAGGCGGCCCACCGGCCCGCGCTTCGCATCGGGCTGGGCGTCCGGATCGTACCAGACGCTGGACAGCATCGGGTCGAGCGTGAAGGCGACGAAGAGCGAAATCAGGACGGCGGCGGAAACGGTGACGCCGAATTCGTAGAAGAACCGGCCGACAATGCCGTCCATGAAGGCGACCGGCAGGAAGACTGCCACGATTGTCGCCGTTGTTGCGATTACCGCAAGCCCGATTTCATTGGTGCCGTCGAGGGCCGCACGCAGATGCGATTTACCCATGTGAAGATGGCGGGTGATGTTTTCGCGCACCACGATGGCGTCATCCACCAGAATGCCGATGGAAAGCGTCAGCGCCAGCAGGCTGAGCGTATTGAGCGTGAAGCCGAGGAAATGGATCACCGCGAGCGTGCCGATGATTGCTATCGGCAATGTCAGCCCGCTAATCACCGTGCTGCGCCAGGAATTTAGAAACAGGAAGACGATGGCGACGGCGAGCGCCGCACCTTCGATCAGCGTCGTCTGTACCTGACTGACGGATTCGCGGATGGGTATCGACGCATCCGTGACGATGCGCAATTGCACGTTCTGCGGGGCAAGCTCGGCGTTGAGCGCATCGAGGCGCTTCCTCACATCGGTCGCGACCTGAACGTATTGGCGTCCTGAACCTTGACGATGGAGACGAAGTGGGGTTCCGTCAGGGTCATGTTCGGCGGAACCACGCATATGAGGGGGCAGTTTTTGACGCTCCTTGCCGAAACCTACAAGATTTACGTTCCTCTCCTGGCTGTCATCTTGCCCGCCGTGTTCTTCTCGGTTCCCCGCATCGTGCGCGAGGCGCTTGCCGGCCTCAGTTCCGTCGTCAAAAAGGCTCCTGAGATCGATCCGCGCCGGCCGGGCTCGAAACTTCCGGTCGAGGATGTGCCGCGGGAGGTGGTGCCCCTGATCCTTGCCTTCAACGGCATCCTCGAACGGCTTGAAGAGCAGTTTCGGGCGCGGCAGCGTTTTCTCATCGATGCGGCGCATGAGCTGAGAACGCCGATTGCGATCATGCAGACCCGGATAGAGGGCCTGCCGGGGCCGGAGCAGCAACGCCTGATGCAGGATGTCGCGCGGCTTGGGGAGACCACCGAACAGCTTCTCGCCTTCGAAAGAAACGATCAGGTGAACGACCGGCGCGAAACGCTGGACCTCGTCGAGACGGCGCGCACCGTCGTTGCCGATCTCGCCCCGCTCGCGCTTGCGGCGGGCTACGATATCTCCTTCGAAACGCAGGTCGCGCGATATGAAATACTGGGCAACCCGTTCACCCTGCCGCGCGCCATCAGCAACATCGTGCGCAACGCCATCGACCATGGCGGGAACAGGGGGATGATCCACGTCTCGATTCTCGCCAGTGGCGAGATCGCGGTTTCCGATGAGGGACAGGGAATAGCCGAAGATCAGCGGGAACGGATTTTCGAGCCCTTTTATCGCGTTACACCGCGCAGCACCGGGGCAGGCCTTGGCCTCAGCCTCGTCAAGCAGATCGTCGCCAACCATAACGGGCGAATCTTTCTGGACAGCAGCGCCTTCGGGAGCACCTTCCGGTTACGTTTCTGATCCTGCGTTGCGCGCGCTTTCAGGGGCGGGCAATTGTAATGTTGCCGCAATTTTCGCTGTCGTACCGTGTGGGGCACAGGATCAACCATGCCAACTGGAGTACGTGCAGTGAAACAACAGTGCAGTCTGTTTGCCCGGGCTTCCGGCGACAGGGCCTCCCGCAGTCGCGGCGTCGCCTTCGCCACCTTGCCCTTTGCCATCATCATGTCCGGCTGTACTTCCGTGCCGCTCAAGGAAGGCGGTACGCTGACCTCTTATGCGCAACTCAGCCCGGTCAAGGGCAAGTTCACCAAATCGCGCACCTTCGTGGACGCTATCGGGCTGGCCGGCGTCAAGACCGTCGCCATCGTGCCGACCACCTTCTCCTTTGCGGCCTCGTCACGGGTCACATCGGAAAAGGACCGTGTCCTTGTTTCGAATGCGCTGGATCGCGCCATCTGCGTGGCGCTCAGCGATAAATACCGGATTGCCGCGCTGGGCCAGCCGGCGGACATGACGGTGCGTACGGTCATCACCGATCTGGTGCCGACCGACAAGACCATGGCCGGGGTATCGACGGCCGTGACGCTCGGCAGCGGCTTCGTCCTGCCGGTCAGCGTGCCGCGTCTTCCATTCGGGCTTGGCGGCCTTGCCGTCGAGGCGGAGGCGGTGGATAGCACCGGCGTCCAGCGCGCCGCAGCCGTCTGGTCCAAGGGAGCGAATTCCATCACCGGCAACGCCCGCGTCTCGGAAATCGGGGATGCCTATGAGCTTGCCGCCGATTTCTCCAACTACTTCTCGCGCATTCTGGTGACAGGCAAGGTCTCGGACGGGCTGAACCTCTCTATCCCCTCCGGCCATCGAATCCGGTCCGCCCTGGGTGGAAAGCCGAAATATGTCGAATGCGATGCCTATGGCCGGTCGCGCGGTCTGCAGGGCATGGTGGCCGACAAGTTCGGTGCGCCACCCGAATGGACCGACAGATCCGCAAAGGCCGCGTCGCGATAAGATCAGCGGTTGATATCGGAGACGGTCGCGATCCCGCTCGCAGAATGAGCGGTTTGCGCCCATAGTGTCTGCGCCATCGTCTTGAGTTGCAGCGATTCCACCCATCTGTCGGTGGAATCGCTGCCGTCCCGGCCGGTGATGGCATAGGGGCTGGGGCCGAGTTCACAGGTGAAGACCAGCTCACCATTATCTGGCGCAAGCGATCGCCAGTGGCGGAATCCATAGCCCCACCAGTCCAGAAACAGATCGACCCATGGGCGGTGATGGGAGAAGGAAATCTCGATCTGGATTTGCTCGCAGGAGCCGACACGTCCGTGAAAGGCCTGCGCATTGCGAAGGATGCGGCGGATCTGCCGCTGGCTTTCATCTTCGACTGGAAAGGCGAATTCGCGGGCAACAAGATAGTGGGACAGATCGGCCAGCAGCGGCAGTTCGGGCCGGCGTTCCAGAAGGTCGAGCGTGAACAGAAGATCGCTGGTCATCCGGTTGCGATGGGTTTCGATGAAGACGGGAACGCCCGCCTCTTCGGCAAGTCGCATCCAGCCGTCGAGAAGCGGCAAGCAATCTTCCACCCCGCGCGGACGAATATCCGCCTGCAGATCGATATGGCTGACGGGAAACTCCTGCGCCAGCGCCAGCGTGTGGCGCAGATCCTCGATACTGCGCGGAAAGCAGACGCCTTCGATCCGAAGGCCCATGCCACGGATCGCCCTGTTGAGACACAATACATCCGCACGGTCGGTATAATGCGCGCTGACGCCATCGAAACCCGCTGCGGCGATCCGGGCTATGTTTTCCTCTAGGCCGGGTTCATGGCTGTCGCCGGAGAGCCTTTCCATGGCCCACAGCGATTGAAAGACGAGCAGCTTCTGCATCAGGCCACCCGTGCGCTTTTCAGCAATGATTTGAGATTGACGCCGGGGTCGGCAAGGGCCGCCGGATCGGGATTGATGCCGGCGGCGATCAGCATCTCGGCCAGTTTGATGTCCCTGGCGACGCTGTTGCCGACGCCCAGCCCGGCGGCGGCGACAAGGCGGCCGTCCTGAAGGTAGAATTCCAGTTCGCCATCGCCCAGCGGTCGGGTGACGCTCTGATGCTCCGGCTGCGGCAGGCCCGCGACCTGAAGGCCGAGATCATATTGATCCGACCAGAACCAGGGCAGGACGGCGAAGTCCTCGTTTGCGCCAAGAATGTTATGCGCTGCGACCTCCGCCTGGCTGCGGGCATTGCTCCAGCTTTCAAACCGGATATGTCCGACGCCAGGCTGGGAGACGGCCGCGCAATCGCCCGCCGCGAAGATATGGGGATCGCTGGTGCGCAGGAAAGCATCGGTCAGAATGCCGTTTCCGGTCGCAAGTCCCGCCGTTTGCGCCAATGTGACATTGGGCAGGACGCCGATGGCGGAGACGACTATATCGGCCGGTACGCGCGCGCCTTCGGTA
This sequence comes from Rhizobium sp. NFACC06-2, assembly GCF_900101425.1. Classification (NCBI taxonomy): domain Bacteria; kingdom Pseudomonadati; phylum Pseudomonadota; class Alphaproteobacteria; order Hyphomicrobiales; family Rhizobiaceae; genus Rhizobium; species Rhizobium sp. NFACC06-2. The sequence goes on from NZ_FMVA01000006.1 coordinate 133,961, forward strand.
AGCAAAACTACTTCCGGCGTGATTTCCGAAACGCCCTTTCCCAGATGGAAATTCACGCCCTCTTCGAGATGGCGCTTGTGTATCCTTTCGGCAAAACGCGGGGGAACCGCGCGGCCGAGCGGCCGTGTTGCGGCCTCGATGATGCTGACCGCAAGCCCCTGGCCGCGCAGAACCGCCGCAAGTTCCATTCCGATCAGCCCGCCGCCGATGATCGCGATCCGGGCGCCGCTATTTGTGCGGGAGAAAATCGCCTGTGCATCCGCGTGGGTGCGGAAATCCAGCGCCAGCCCCGCGCCGGGGCATGTTAATTTTCGCGGCTGTGCCCCGGTTGCAAGCAGCAGCCTGTCATAGCCGAGCGTCCGCCCGTCATCGAGCGTCACAAGACGGTCTTTCACATCGATCCGGGTCGCCGATACGCCCTGACCATAGGAGATGCGGGCAGCCTCCAGCGCTCCGTCGGCGCAGATGGGTTTCATCCGCACCGCACCTTCGAGCGGTTTGGAGAGCGGCGGCCGTTCATAGGGTGGGTGCGGCTCCGTGCCGACCAGCGTGACGTTGCCTGCAAAGCCCGCTTCGCGCAGCGCAAAGGCGGCACGCGTGCCCGCCTCGCCGGCGCCGATGATGACGATTGCGTCCATGGTATCTCCGTGAGAAGGGGCTGGCGCGCTTTTCACGGCGCACCGGCTGGGGGAGGGTCAGTTTCGACTGGCGTAGTCGGTCATGTTCTTTCGCGTCACCAGTTCGAACGGAACCATGACCTGTTTGTCGACCGGCGTGCCGCGTATCAGGGCGACGGCGGCATCGAGCGCGCTTGTCGATTGCCCCTTGGCGTTCTGGAATACCGTGGCGTCGAGATCGTCAGCGGCCATGGAGGCGAGACCGTTCGGCGTGGCATCGATGCCGATGACGATCACATCGTCCATCGAAACGCTGGCCGCCTTCAGCGCCTGAACCGCGCCGATCGCCATCTCGTCATTATTGGCGAAGACGACGTCGATGGGCCGGCCGGCGGTGATCCAGTTAGTCGTCATGTCCATGGCGGTCGTCCGTGTCCAGGCGGCCGATTGCTCGTCGGCGATGGTGACGGCCCTGCAGTCGCCGGATGTGAGCGCCTGCTTGAAGGACGAGGTGCGGTCGCGCGAGGCCTGATGGGCCAGATCGCCCATCAATATATAGGCCTGCGCGTCGGCGGCCTTTCCCTTCTCCTTGAGCAGTGAACAGGCCGCTTCGCCGGCCAGCCGCCCCGCATCGGTTTCCCGTGAGCCGACATAGGCCTGCTTTTCCGGCAGTTTGGCGACATTGTCCGGTTCGAGATTGAGGTAGACCAGCGGAATGCCCGCCTTGGCTGCGGCATCGCTGATGCCGGGTGCGGCCGAGGTGTCTGCCAGCGTCACGATGATCGCGTCGACGTTTGCGGCGATGAAATTATTGACCTGGTTGAGCTGCTTGGAAATATCGGCCTGCGCGTCCTCGACCTGGATCTTGACGCCGTCGACTTCAGACGCCCGGGCGCCAAGCCCTTCGCGCAGCAGGGTCTGGAAATTATTGTCGAAGCTCTGCATCGAAACGCCGATGGTCTCGGCCGACGCAGTGCCGGCGAAAAGGACCGCCAGAGCGGCCATGGTACAGATGGATTTCATGTTTGTCCTCCCTTGGGGCGCCGGGCCGCCCGGGTGCATTCCGGAGGCCCTTTCGGGCCTGCTCGAAAGCCCGGCCTAGCCGATGGTGACGCGCACTTCGCCGTCCACCACCTGCGCCGGATAGGTTTTCAGGTTCTCGCAGGCGGGCAGCCGCAGCGCCTCGCCGGTGCGATAATCGAAGGCGCCGGAATGTTTGGGACATTCCACCTCGAAATCCATCACCAGCCCTTCGGCAAGATGGATCGCCTCGTGGGTGCAGAGGCCGGCTGTGCAATAAACGCTGTCGTCAGGACCGCGGTAGATCGCATAGGTGCGTCCGGCGTGGTCGAAGCGGATCGCGCCTTCCTGCTCGATGTCTTCCAGTTTGCAGGCTGAAACCCAGTTCATTCGGCTGCCTCCCCGATGGTGTTGCGCGCCTTGCGGGCCGCGAGTTTTTCTTTGCGTTTGCGATAGCGTTCCTGCATGCGGGCTTCTCCCTCGGCCGAGCCGTCGTGCCAGGTGCCGAACCACCTATCGAGCGGGATGAGGGCGTCGCCGTAATTCACCTCGAAATATTTGTGGTGGAGGTAGTGCGCATAGGCATGGCTATCGACCAGCTTGTCCTCGCCGATCTCGACCTTGTCGAAGCCGACATGGCCGGGGATCGCGCCGAAACCCGCATAATGCAGCTGGTAAAGCATGAGGACCGGGTTGGACGGCAGGATCAGGTGATAAAAGGCGGTACCGAAATAGAGCAGATGCTCGACCGGATGCATGGAGAGCGACGACCAGGGCGACGGGTTCACCGAATTGTGGTGGACGGAATGCACCCATTTATAAAGCAGCGGCGTGTGGATGAGCCGGTGAATGCAGAAGAAATGAAATTCGTGGATGATCGGCACAACAAGCGCCACGGCGGCGAGCGTCCATGGATTTTCGGCAAAGCTGAGCCATGGCGCATAACCATTGGCATAGGCCCACAACATCGCCACTTCGATGGCGGTCCAGATCGTCACGCCGGAGAGGAAGGTGCGCAGGATGTTGTCGAGGTTCTGGCTCTCGAACCAGAAGGCCTTGCTCTTCTGTTCGGCGGGAAATTTGCCGTTATATTTGAAGCGGTTCTCCTGCCGCTTCAGAATATAGAGATGGAGTTCGAAACCGCCGTAGAAGAGAAAGACGCAGACCGCATTGACCGCATAAAGCCAGGCGATCCAGCCGAAGCCAAGCGTGGCCATGGTTTCGACGGGCGGAATGACAAAAGCCCAGTAGCCGACTGCAGAAAGCGCGAAGATCGCATTCCACGGAAAAAAATAATGCGGCAGCCACTTTAAAAGCGCCACGAGGCGCGGCGGAAAGGCAAACAGCGGTGCTGTTTCCACCGGCTGGTTGGGCGCCCAGTCGCCGCGCTTGTTACGCGTTCCATATTTCAGATCGTCCATAGCGCTCTCCTTCGGACGATCGCTCTCGATGCGCCCGCGCAAGTTCTCATGATGAAGAAGGGCGTCTGAACGCCATGGCCGCCGGCACTCTCGCGCTCTGCGGCTTTCCTCCCTGAAGAGAAATTAGCAGGGCGGGCGGTGAACGCCGAAGCCTTCCTTGATCAAATCAGATCAAAGGTTTTCGGCGGTGATGGTGACGAAGCGAATGGGCGCGTTATCGGGTTCGATATCGGTGAGACCGATCCGGCGAAGGACGAGATCCAGCGCCCGGCGGGCCTGCGCCTCGGGGGCCTGATCGAGCACGATATCCATGATGCCGTCATTCAGCGCCTTGCGGGTATAATCGGTCAATTCATGGCCGACGAAGAATATCTCGCTGCCGCGCGGATGCCGGCGAAGAACGTCGATCAGGGCGGCATTCGCGCCGCCGGCATTATAGAGTCCGGCCATGTCGGGATAGAGATCGAGCGCCATGCGCAGAGCCTCGGCGCCGTAATATTCGTCGTCGCGGGTAAAGCCCAGCCATTCGAAGCGATGTTCGCCGGGATGATCGCGAAAGTAATCGGAAAGGCCGCCGATACGGTCGCGGTGGACCTGATAGATCGGATGGCAGAGCGCGATGACCGGGCCGGGCTGGCGCGCCATGCGGGTGATGAAATGCGCCGCCGTCCGTCCCGCCGCGCCGTTGTCTATGCCGATGAATTCGCCCTTTTCCGCCGAAGCGCGCGTGACGACATGCACGACCGGCACGCCGCGCGCCACCGCCGCCTCGACGGCGGCGCTGACCGCCGGGCTGCTCGGACTGGCGAGGATAAGGCCGGCGCGCGCCTCTGCGGCGGCGGTGATGCGGCTCGCCAGCTCGTCCGGCTTCATCTCTTCGGCGAAGCTGCGGTGGACAACGACGAGAGGGTCGAGCGTTGCCGCAATTCTTTCGAAGGCCTTGGAAAGCCGCCGGTAAAAGGTGGTGTCCGGGCGTACCATCAGCACTTCTATGCGCAAGAGGCCTCGGTGGGTCTCCGGCAGGGTGCGCGGATAATCCAGTGTGCGTGCGGCAAGAACGACCTTTTCCACGAGTTCGGCACGAACGCCGCCGCGCCCGTTTAGCACCCGCTCGACCGTGGCGGTTCCAACGCCTGCGAGGCGGGCGATATCGCGGTAATTCGGCCTGCTCACATTCGCTTTCCTAATATTGATGTGTCTGTCGTCTTCAAGACAGGCCGAGTTTCTGAAGGCCGCATTCGCGGACGATTTCAGCGATATGGCTGAACTGCGCCGAGAGCGGATTGCTCTTGCGCCACACGATGCCGATGGTGCGGGAAGGACGAGGCTCCGCCAGCCGGAACACAGAGACGGTGGATTGCCGTGTCTCCATGTCGACGGCCATCTGCGGAATGAGCGTGACGCCGATGCCGGCGCCGACCATCTGCACGAGGGTGGAGAGCGAGGAGCCTTCCATCAGCACGCGCGGCGGTGCATTGGTCGTGCTGCAGAAGGAAAGCGCCTGATTGCGGAAACAATGGCCTTCTTCCAGCAGCAGCAGGCGCATTTCGCCCAGCTTGTCGGCGCTTGGCACGGGCATGCCCGCATCCTCCATCGGCCGCACCAGAATGAATTCCTCTGAAAATAGCGGAACCTCCTCCAGCGCGGGTTCCGAGACGGGCAGGGCGACGATCGCCATGTCCAGCCGGGCTTCCAGAAGGTCCTCGATGAGTTTCTGCGTCACCGCCTCGCGCGGGCGGGCCTCCAGTCCGGGATAATGCCGCGTGAGTGTCTTGATAATCTGTGGTAAAAGATAGGGTGCAACGGTGGGAATGACGCCGATGCGCAGCCGGCCGCTCAGCGGCCCATGCCGCGCCCGCGCCAGATCCTGCAACTCATCCACCGAACGCAATATCGAGCGGGTGCGTTCGGCGAATTCCTCGCCAAGCGCGGTCAGCCGAATCTGGCGGCTGCTCCGTTCGACGAGCGGCGCGCCGATCAATTCCTCCAGTTCCCGGATCTGCAAAGATAGTGCAGGTTGGGAAATGGCGCATGCCTCCGCCGCCCGGCCGAAATGACCGATTTTGGCCAGAGCGTCGAAATAACGGAGATGTTTCATGGAGAGCGCAATCATAAGCTCAGCATATCGCAGCCTTTAGAATATACAATTGGAAATTATGGAACCCGGCTGTTAGTCATCTTCATGACAGAAAGAAGCTGTAGCTGTGAGAGGTTACCAGCGTCGCTGCACGGTTTTCCCATGACCTGCCGCTGGCTCTGGCTCTCAACGCTGCACATGTCGAATTGATTATTTCGTTTAATTGTTAAACCCATCGGAGGGCGAAATGGACGCAACTTCAAAACCGGCTGGCAAGTGTCCTGTTATGCATGGAGGCAACACGGCCTCGGGTAAATCGGTGACCGAATGGTGGCCGAATGCGCTGAACCTCGACATTCTGCACCAGCACGACACCAAGACCAATCCGCTCGGCACCTCCTTCAACTATCGTGAAGCCCTGAAGACGCTCGATGTCGAAGCGTTGAAGGCCGATCTGCGCGCGCTGATGACCGACAGCCAGGACTGGTGGCCGGCGGACTGGGGCAGCTATGTCGGCATGATGGCGCGCGTCACCTGGCATGCGGCGGGCTCCTACCGCGTGACTGACGGCCGCGGCGGCGCCAATACCGGCAACCAGCGTTTTGCCCCGCTCAATTCCTGGCCGGACAATGTCAACACAGACAAAGGCCGCCGCCTGCTGTGGCCGATCAAGAAGAAATACGGCAACAAGATTTCCTGGGCAGACCTGATCGCGCTCGCCGGCACCATCGCCTATGACGTCGCCGGTCTGAAGACCTTCGGTTTCGCTTTCGGCCGCGAAGATATCTGGGCTCCGGAAAAGGACACCTATTGGGGTGACGAAAAGGAATGGCTGGCGCCGAGCGACGGCCGTTACGGCGACGTGACCAAGCCCGCGACGCTGGAAAACCCGCTTGCCGCCGTGCAGATGGGCCTCATCTACGTCAACCCGGAAGGCGTGAACGGCAAGTCCGATCCGCTGGCGACCGCCGCACAGATGCGCGAGACATTCGCCCGCATGGGCATGGACGACGAGGAAACCGTGGCGCTGACCGCCGGCGGTCACACCATCGGCAAGTCGCATGGCAATGGCAGCGCCGCCAACCTCAGCCCCGATCCGGAAGCCGCCGGCCCGGAATATCAGGGTCTTGGCTGGATGAACACCAAGGGTCGCGGCATCGGTCGCGACACGGTGGTATCCGGCATCGAGGGCGCGTGGACGAGCGAGCCGACCAAGTGGGACAACGGCTTCTTCAAAATGCTGTTCAAGCATGAGTGGACTTTGACCCACAGCCCCGCCGGTGCATCGCAATGGGCGCCGATCACCATTGCCGAGGAGGACAAGCCTGTCGACGTCGAGGATGCCTCCATCCGCACCATCCCGATGATGACCGATGCCGACATGGCCCTGAAGGTCGACCCGATCTACCGCGAGATTTCGCTGAAGTTCAAGGACGATCAGGACCATTTCTCCGAGGTCTTCGCCCGTGCATGGTTCAAGCTGACCCACCGCGACATGGGGCCGAAGTCCCGTTATTTCGGCCCGGACGTTCCGGCGGAAGACCTGATCTGGCAGGATCCCATCCCCGCAGGCTCCACCAGCTACGATGTCGCCGCCGTCAAGGCGAAGATCGCGGCTTCTGGCCTTTCTATTGCCGATCTGGTCTCGACCGCCTGGGACAGCGCCCGCACCTTCCGCGGTTCGGACAAGCGCGGCGGCGCCAATGGCGCACGCATCCGCCTTGCACCGCAGAAGGACTGGGAAGGCAATGAGCCCGCCCGTCTGTCCCGTGTGCTCTCGGTTCTGGAACCGATTGCCCGTGACACCGGCGCGAGCATTGCGGATGTGATCGTTCTGGCCGGCAATTACGGTGTGGAGCAGGCGGCGAAAGCGGCCGGCTTCGACATTGCCGTGCCTTTCGCGGCCGGCCGTGGCGATGCTTCCGCCGAGCAGACGGATGCCGACAGCTTTGCCCCACTTGAGCCGCTGGCGGATGGTTTCCGCAACTGGGTCAAGAAGGACTATGTCGTCAGCCCCGAAGAACTGCTTCTGGACCGTGCACAGCTTCTCGGCGTGACTGCGCCGGAACTGACAGTGCTGATCGGCGGCCTGCGCGTCATCGGCGCCAATTATGCCGGTACGGCGCATGGCGTGTTTACCGACAAGCCCGGCGCGCTGACGACGGACTTCTTCACGACGCTGACGGACATGGCCTATTCCTGGGTTCCGACCGGCAACAATCTCTATGAGATTCGTGACCGCAAGACTGGGGCAGCCAAGTACACGGCGACCCGCGTGGATCTCGTCATCGGTTCGAACTCCATCCTGCGCGCCTATGCGGAAGTTTATGCGCAGGACGACAGCAGGGAGAAATTCGTGCGTGATTTCGTCGCCGCCTGGACCAAGGTGATGAACGCCGACCGTTTCGACCTTCTGTAAGCAAAGGCCGACTGTTTATTGATAATGCACCTCCCTGAGCGATCAGGGAGGTGTTTTCCTATTTGTAGATTGGCGAAGACGCATCGGCGACCGCTTGATCCGGCATGCTACCGCCGGTCAGAAGCCGCAACCGGTTTGCCCGATGAAGATTTTTCCGCCTTTGCCGAGGGAGCTTTGCCGCCTTTTTCGTTTTCGTGCGCATCCGGCCCGGCCACGATAACGCCGCGGCCCTTTTCTTCGCGTTTCTTGTCGGCGAAGTTGCCCGGTTCCTTTTTGCTGTCCATTGATGAATCTCCCGTGTTGCGTTCCTGTCAGGAGTTCAACGGACGTTTCGCTCAGAGGTTCCAGAGCCGTCGCGTCAGCGAAGGTTTCTCTTTATAACGATCTTTGCTATTAACATGAATTGATAAGTCATGTTATTTGGGCAGAGCGCGATGACTGGCGTGGCGCGCGTCTTTCCATACGCTCACCCCAGACCCGACAACCGGACGGTACCCGCATTGAGTTTCTGGCATTCCATGACCTGGCACACCGAAGGGATCAGCGTCACTGCGCCGGTGAAGTGGCGCCAGTTCGACGGGCTGGTCAGTGCTTTCTGGGAAGCGGAAAGCCAGATGGGAGCCAAGGGTTATTATCTGGCCGCCGATCCGCGTATCATGATCTTTTTCAACGATGTCTCCTCGCGCATCAGCATGTCCAACCGCAATGGCGAGTTCAATAACCATTCGCGGCCGATGACGCGGGCGGTTTATGTGCCCGCTGGCGTGCCGATGTGGACGAGCAGCAGCGCCACGCACCGATTCTCGCATCTTAACCTGCATATTCACAAGGACCGCCTGTTGCGTTTCCTGTCGCCCTCGGTCGGCAGTTCGGCGGCGATGACGGCGCTGCGCCGGCCGGTCGAGATACAGGATATCGGCTCGGTGGAAACACTTGCCGGCCTACTGGTCGATGAGCTGGCTGAACCCTCGAAACATGCCGTCTATGCGGAAAGTCTTGTCGGCAGCATCGTTGCCGGCCTGCTGGATATTCCCGGCCCTGCGCCGGAGCAGGCCAATGGCAGGCTGACGCAGGCGCAGTTGAACAAGCTTCTTGCCCAGGTCGAAAAACGCGGCGACGACCGTATGACGGTTGCCGAAATGGCCGATATCGTCGGGCTTTCGGAAAGCTGGTTCGCCACCGTATTTCGCCAGACCACCGGCAAGACGCCGCTGCAATGGCAATTGGAGCGGCGCATCAATGCCGCCCAGAAACTTCTGCTGGAAGGCGATCTGACGGTGGCCGATATCGCCGCCCAGCTCGGCTTCTCCGATCAGGCCCATCTGACCAAGGCTTTCCGCCAGTCCGTGGGAAACACGCCGGCCGCCTGGCGACGGCTGCACAGGCTGCTTTGATAGCGGGTCGGCCCTGCGCCGCCCAGGTTCAGCGGTTTGGCGCATTCCTCCAGCCTCTCTCCACGTCATCCTCGGGCTCGTCCCGAGGATCTGCCAACTTCAGACTAGATGAGACGTGGTTAGATCCTCGGGACAAGCCCGAGGATGACGTGGTGTGTTAGGAAAAATATGCAATATATTGAAAAATATTGCTAATGTCGATTTTCACCATGTCTTTCGCAAAGTTACGGAAAACGCCCGGCCGGGATTGTAAAAGTCAGCGCCGAACCCGCCATAAGAGACGTGTTTTTCGTTGAAGATGTTGGAAACATTGACGTCCAGCGAGGCGGTTTCCTGAATCTTGTAGCTGAACGCCGCATCCACGGTCACGCTGCTTCCGGTTTCGACCTTGTTGGCATTGTCGAAATAATAAGCGCCGGTATAGCGGCCGCCGAGACCGAAGGTCATGTCACCGAAATGGTCGTTGCCCGCAAGCATGTAGTTGACCCACAGCGAGGCCTGATGCTCGGGCACGAATTGCGGCCGGTTGCCGACATTGCCACCGGTGCCGTTTTCAGTGATTTCCGCGTCGAGATAGGAATAGGCCGCCGTCAGGCTGAGATTGTCGGTGACTTCCGCCTTGGCTTCGAGATCGAGACCGCGCACGCGCACCTCGCCGATGGTCGTCGGCAGGCTGGTGATCGGGCTGGTGACGGTGATGTTGTTCTTCTTCAGATCGTATATCGAGGCGGTGAACAGGGCCGGGAAAGCGTCCGGACGATATTTCACGCCGAGTTCGATCTGTTCGCCGCGCTCCGGTTCAACGGTGAGCCCCGATGCGGGCACCACCGATTCGGCGTAGCTGATATAGGGCGCGATTTCATTGGTGACCTTGTAGGACACGCCGATACGCTTGGTCAGTTCGCTGATGTCGCCGCTCGCTGAGGTGCCGCGCAGGCGGTTGGTCTGCTCGGTGTCGATCCAGTCGTTGCGCAGGCCGGCGCTGACGATCAGCCTGTCGAAGAAGGTGAAGTCCTGCTGGAGATAGATCGCCTTGGTCTTCTGGTCCGTCAGGGAGTCGGCATAGAGCGGCACTGAAGCGGGTGCGCCGGTATAGACCGGGTTCATCCAGTTGATGCTCGGCGCGGCGCCGAAGTAACTTTTGCTGCCGGAGGTGTAGTCATTATAGAAGACGCCGACGAGGCTGCGGCTTTCGACATTGTCAAACCGCGTATCGTATTGCAGGCGCGTGTCGATCAGGAAGTTTTCGGTCTCGGTGTCGTTGCCGAAATAGGACCGGTCGGCGATTGTCGAACCATTGGTCGGTGTGGACGAGATATAGGCATAACCGAAGTCCGTGTTTGCCTTGCTGTAGCGGGCGTTGGAACTCAGCGTCAGGCCGGAGCCGAAATCGTGGTCGAACATCACGCTCAGCGAATTGCGGTTTGTGCCGCGATAATTGTAGTCCGGTTCGCCGAAGAAGCGGCTGCGATCGAAATGCGAGCCGACGGGATGACCGCCGCCGCCCGGAACGCCATCCTTGTTGAGATGATCGTAAACGACAGTGAGGCTGGTGGCGTCGGTCGGACGCCAGGTAAGGCCGCCCATGAAGAATTTCTCATCGTCGCGGGAATAGTCATATTCCGCATCTGCGTTGCGAAGCTTGCCGGTCAGACGATAGGACAGAGTGTCGTCGCCGGTGATGTTGTCGCCGAAATCGAAGCCGGTCTCGGCGCGGCCATAAGAACCGCCGGTCACATAGACTTCGCCGAAACGCGCATGTTTCGGCACTTTTGTGGCGTAATTTACCGAACCGCCGGGGTCCGAAACACCGAAGGTCGTGGAGTTGCCGCCCTTTAAGACTTCGACGCGCTCATAGGCATAGGTTTCTTCGCGCAGCGCGCCGAAGGGGCGGCCGAGCGTCAGGCCGTCGCGGTACATATAAGCGTCGAAACCGCGAATCTTGAAATAGTCGAAACGGTCGTCGGAGCCATAAAAATCCGTGGTGACGCCGGCGGTATATTGCAGTGCTTCTTCCACCGTCTGCACGCCGCGCTGCTGCATTTCCTTGGCGGTGATGACAGAGACCGAGGCCGGTGTGTCGAGAATATCGGTCGCCATCTTGCTGCCGCTCGTCGTGCGGTTGGCGACGATGGACTTCTGGTCATTGTCACCGCTTTCGATGGTGATTCGTTCCAGAACCGTGCTGCTGTTCGTGTCGGCAGCCTCCTGCGCCAGCAAGGTGCCGGGCAGGGTGGCGACAAGCGCCGTGCAGGCAAGTAGCGCCGCGTCCTGATAACGACGTCGCGCGGTTTTGCGGTGTCTGCCTTCGGTTTCGATATTCATTGGTATGTTCCAGAAGTTGATGCCCCGATCGCCGCTTCCACGGCCCACTCTCGAAGCGCCCAATAACTTGAGAGAGTTTGTCCGGTATTGTAACTTTTTGCGGTTTTGTACAAAACCCCGGAAATTTCACCGCTGTTGCGACGGCATTTCTTGCCTGGGCTTGACGGAGGCAATTGAAGCTGAGAGTTCAAGTCCACTTTTGAACTTTTGAGAGCTCGCCAATGCTTCGCCCGTTCCGCTGCCTCCTGCCGGTATTTGTGCTTTTCCTGTCGCTGAACGCGCCGAATATGGCCTCGGCGGAGGAGACGACCAGCTATCCCGTCGTCATCAAACATGCTTTCGGCACGACCACGATTGCGAAGAAACCGCAGCGGGTCGCAACTGTCGCCTGGGCAAACCATGAGGTGCCGCTGGCGCTCGGCATCGTGCCTGTCGGTTTTGCGGCGGCCAATTTCGGCGATGATGATGGCGACGGCCTGCTGCCATGGGTGGCAAAGCGGCTCACCGAACTCGACGCGGCAAAGCCGGTGCTGTTCGACGAGGGCGACGGCATCGATTTCGAGGCCGTGGCGGCGACGCAGCCGGATGTCATCCTTGCCGCCTATTCAGGCCTCAGCCAGTCCGACTACGATACGCTGAGCCAGATCGCCCCTGTCGTCGCCTATCCCGTCTCCCCCTGGGCGACGGACTGGCGCGACATGATCCGGCTGAACAGCGCCGGCCTTGGCATGGTTGCGGAAGGTGAGGCGCTCATCAAACGCATCGAGGGCGAGATCGCGCAGGTCGTTGCCGGCCACCCGCAGCTGAAGGGCAAGTCGGCCATGTTCGTCACCCATCTCGACGCCACCAATCTCAGCGTCGTCAATTTCTATACGGCCAATGACACCAGGGTGAAGTTCTTTGCCGATCTTGGAATTGCCTCGCCGAAAAGCGTCGTGGAAGCCACGAAGCCGGGGCAATTCGCCGCCGGCGTCAGCGCCGAGCGTGTGGATGCCTTCGATGATGTCGATATCGTCGTGACCTATGGCAGTGAGCAGCTGCTGAACGCCATGCGCGCCGATCCGCTTCTCGCCCGCATGCCGGCCGTTGCCAACAATGCCATCGTCATGCTGGGCCGCGACCCGCTCGGCACCGCCTCCAATCCCACGCCGCTGTCGATTTCGTGGGTGTTGAAGGACTATGCCGATCTTCTGGCAAAGGCTGCGGATAAATCCTCCGGTAGATCGCAGTGACGATGTCTGGACCCGGCAAAGCGACGGCCGTGCTGCTCGCCGGCCGCTCCAACCGCGTGCGAACGGCATGGCTCGGCGCGGTGCTGGCGCTTCTCGCGCTGCTTTGTGCGCTGTCCGTCGCCATCGGCACGCGTGACGTCGCTTTTGCGGATATTGTTGGCGGGCTCAGCGGCCGCGTCGAGACGGTTGCCGAGGCGGCGGTTGCCGTGCGTTTGCCGCGCACGCTGCTTGCCCTGCTTTCAGGCGCCGCACTCGGGCTGGCCGGGGCCATCATGCAGGGTGTCACGCGCAATCCGCTTGCAGATCCCGGCATTCTCGGTGTGAACATGGGGGCGTCGCTCGCCGTCGTCATCGGCATCGTCTGGTTCGGCATCGCCTCGGCTCAGGCCTTCATCATGGTCGCAATTGCCGGGGCGGGGGTATCGGCGGTTTTCGTTTATGTTGTCGGCTCGCTAGGCCGAGGCGGGGCGACCCCGCTGAAACTTGCACTTGCGGGTGCCGCCACCTCCGTCGCCTTTTCCTCACTCGTCATCGCCGTCGTTCTGCCGCGCAGCGATATTGCCGGCGGCATCCGCTCCTGGCAGATCGGCGGCGTCGGCGGGGCGACTTTCGAGCGTATCGGGACCGTGCTGCCCTTTCTGGCCGCCGGCTTCATCATCAGCCTGCTTTCGGCGCGCAAGCTGAACTCTCTGGCGCTTGGAGATGAACTCGCTGCCGGGCTCGGCGAGAATGTTGCCGTGGCCAGAGCCGTGGCCTCCTTCGGCGCCATCCTGCTCTGCGGTGCGGCCACCGCCATGTGCGGGCCGATCGGTTTTGTCGGGCTAGTGGTGCCGCATCTCTGCCGTCTGCTCGTCGGTGTGGACAATCGCTGGCTGCTGCCATTTTCTGCGCTCGGCGGGGCGTGTCTGCTGCTTGCCGGCGATATTGTCGGGCGCATCGTTGCGCGGCCGTCCGAACTCGATGTCGGCATTGTCACCGCCCTTGTCGGTGCGCCTTTCTTCATCTGGATTGTCAGACGCCAGAGGGTGCGTGAATTGTGACCATATACGCTCCCGTCATCGAAAATCTCGTCTTCAATCGGCACGCCCGCCAGCGCCGGCGTCGCCTTGTCATCGCTGCCCTCTCGGCGCTTCTGATTGCCGCTTTCGCAACGACGCTGATGCTCGGGCAATCCTTCACGCCGCCCGGCCATGTCGTTCGCGTTCTGCTGGGGGAGGACATTGCCGGGGTAACCTTCACCGTCGGGCAGTTGCGCCTCCCGCGCGCGCTGCTGTCGATTCTGGCAGGCCTGAGCTTCGGGCTTGGCGGCGTCGCCTTCCAGATCATGCTGCGCAACCCGCTCGCCAGCCCCGATATTATCGGCATCAGTTCCGGGGCGAGTGCGGCAGCCGTTTTTGCCATCGTCGTCCTGCAGATGAACGGGCCGCTGGTCTCGGTCTTCGCCGTCGCGGCCGGTCTTGGCGTCGCGCTTCTCGTCTATCTCCTGTCCCTCCGCAACGGCGTGGCCGGAACGCGGCTGATCCTCGTCGGCATCGGCGTATCAGCCATGCTGGAAAGCTTCATCGCCTATATCCTCTCCGTCGCGCCGGCATGGACGCTGCAGGAGGCGATGCGCTGGCTGACCGGCAGCGTCAACGGCGCGAAAATCGCGCAGTTGCTGCCGCTCCTCATCGCGCTTATCCTTTTCGGCGGCCTGCTCCTCAGCCGTGCGCGTGATCTGGAAGCGTTGAGACTGGGGGACGACGCTGCCGCAGCGCTTGGCGTGCGGGTGGGGCGAACCCGCATCATCGTCATCATCGCCGCCGTGGGCATGATCGCATTTGCAACGGCGGTGTCGGGTCCCATCGCGTTTGTCGCTTTCCTCTCCGGGCCGATTGCGGCGCGCATTGTCGGCAGCAACGGCTCGCTGCTCCTTCCTGCGGCGCTGGTTGGGGCGGCGCTGGTGCTGGTTGGCGATTATTGCGGCCAGTTCCTGTTACCGGGCCGTTACCCGGTCGGCGTCGTTACCGGCGCGCTCGGTGCGCCCTATCTGATTTACCTTATCGTGCGGGTCAACCGCAGCGGAGGCTCGTTATGACCGGCCACTCCCTTTCCGTGAATGGCCTGTCGGCCGGCTATGGCGAAAACCTCATCATCGACGGGCTGGATCTCACCGTTCCGCGCGGGAAGATCACCGTCATCGTCGGCGCCAATGCCTGCGGCAAGTCCACTCTGCTGCGCAGCATGTCGCGGCTCATTGCGCCGCGCGCCGGTCAGGTTCTGCTCGATGGAAAATCGATCCATCGTCTTCCCTCACGCGATCTCGCACGGCGCATGGGCCTTTTGCCGCAATCGCCGATAGCGCCGGAGGGCATCGTGGTTGCCGATCTCGTCAGCCGTGGCCGGCACCCGCATCAAGGCCTGTTCGCCCGCTGGTCGCGACAGGACGACGAGGCCGTTGCCGCAGCCCTTGTCGCCACCGATACGGTGGAACTGGCCGAGCGGCCGGTGGACGAGCTTTCCGGCGGCCAGCGGCAACGCGTCTGGATCGCCATGGCGCTCGCCCAGCAGACAGACATATTGCTGCTGGATGAACCGACCACCTTCCTCGATATCAGCCACCAGGTCGAGGTGCTGGACCTTCTGACCGACCTCAACCACGCCCGCGAGACCACCATCGTCATGGTGCTGCACGATCTCAATCTCGCAGCCCGTTATGCCGATCATCTCGTCGCCATGAGGGACGGGAAGCTGCATGTCTTCGGCACGCCGGAGGACGTATTGACGGAGGAGAATGTCCGCCACGTCTTCGGCATCGAAAGCCGGGTCATCGAAGATCCGACCTCGGGCAAGCCGATGATGCTGCCGATCGGGCGGCATCGAACGGTGGCGGGGTGGCAATAGGTGTATCTCTTTAAGATACGGTTCTGTTGACTTCTGTGCGTATCTGTTTATGATACCAACATCACGAGGCCAGCAATGATCCGTTCTTTCAAAAACAAGCTGACCGCATCGATTGACGACGGATCTGTGAAGAAAGGCTTTCCCGCCGATCTCGTACGCCGCGCCCAGCAGCTGCTCACGATCCTGGATGCGGCGACCACGGTAGAAGACCTTCGCTCATCGCCCGGCAATCGTTTGGAAAAGCTGTCCGGCGATCGCGAGGGCCAATATTCGATCCGGATCAACAAGCAGTGGCGCATCTGCTTCGTCTGGACGGAAGCAGGGCCGGAAAGCGTGGAAATAACCGACTATCACTAGTCTGGAATTCTCGTGGAGAGCCTCATGAAAAATCGGCCAAGGAGGGCCAGCGGCATGACAATCAGTAAATCGCCTCCGATCCATCCGGGCGAAATCCTGCGGGAACTCTATCTTGAGCCGCTGGGGATGTCGGCTTACGCTCTTGCAAGGCACCTCAATATTCCGCGCACCCGCATAGAACGGATTGCGGGAGAGAAACTGGGTATCACCGCCGACACCGCCTTGCGCCTTGCAAAGTTTTTCAAGACCACACCGGAATATTGGCTGAACTTGCAGAATGCCTTCGACATTAAGGCGGCGGCTGTGAGGCTGGAAGCGGACCTTGCCAATATCAAGGAACTGGAAGCGGCCTAATTCTCAGCCCCGCCTGTCAGGTCACGGCCAGGCCGCATAAGATGGCGGCGGCACGTTCTGCATTCGCGTTGCCGTTCTCCTGAAACGGCCGGGAGACGTGCCCTCGTTACGGGTGAAGAAGCGATTGAAATAACCGGGGTCCTGAAATCCCAATCGGAACGCGATTTCAGCGACTTGCAGCGATGAGTTCAGAAGAAGGTCACGCGCTTCGGACAGCAGTTCCCGGTGAATATAGGCCTGCGGCGAAAGCCCCGTCGCCTTGCGCACCGCAAATCCAAGGCGTTCGCGGTTGACGCCGAGTTGCCTCGCATAATCTTCCACGCCCCATTGATCGCGTTTGTGCTGGCTGACCAGTAGGACGAAACGCTCGGTGAGGCTGCCGGGCGTTGAGACGGCTGCGGCAATATCGGCTATGGCGTGCTGGCAGATTCGAATGAGGGTGACGGAGAGCAGGCTGGCGATGATCGTGTCCGAACCGGTTGTCGCGCGGACATTTTCGTTGGCGATGGTCTCGAGATAACCCGCAAGTTCCTGCCGGTCCCTTTCAGCCGGCGCCTGCGTCAGAACACGCTGCAATATATTGCGCACGGCGCTTGCGCTCGTGCCGGTGGGCATCGCATGGGCAAGCCCGATTTCCGTCGTGCTCAGCAGGGATCCACGGCTTCCGGCAGTCAGCCGCAGGCGGCCAGTGGGGCCGATGGGCAGCCAGACGAGCCCCGGTGCCGGCACAGGCAGCGTCTTTTCACCCTGTATGATCTCCGCTTCCCCGGCGGACAGGAGAAGCAGATGGGCGCTGTCCGATTCCAGCCGGAACTCGGAGATGCGCAGCGTCGAGGCGAGGGTGCGCGCGGTGATCTCCACGCGATTGCCGGCAATCTGGCCATGCAGCGGCATTCATCCTCCAAAAGTACAATAATGCACTACACTAGTGCATTTTATATGTGGCTGTCATTGCTAAACTTTGATCAGCGCAGGGGAAAGCCTTGAGGAGAACGGCAACCCCGCTAAGGCGCTTTGGGAGGAACATCATGAATAGTCTGAAGCGCAGAACGCTGTTCTGCCTGCTCTCCGGTGCTGCCTTGTCGGCGGTATCTTTCGGTCACGCCATTGCGCAGGACCGTACCTCGGTGAAGATCGGTTATGCCGTCTCAAAAAGCGGCGCCAATGCCACGGGTGCTGGCATCACCACCATTCCGAACTACAAATTATGGGTGAAAGAGGTCAACGACGCCGGTGGCCTGAGCCTGCCGGATGGCAAGCGCCTGCCGGTGGAAGTGGTGGAATATGACGACCGCTCCTCGGCCGAGGATGCCGTGCGGTTCACCGAGCGTCTGGCGAGCCAGGACAAGGTCGATTTCATTCTGCCGCCCTGGGGCACGGGCTTCAATCTGGCCGTTGCACCGCTTTACGACCGTTTCGGTTATCCGCAGCTTGCGGTTACCGGCGTTACCGACAAGGCGCCCGATTTCGCGGCGCGCTGGAAAAAGAGCTTCTGGATGCTGGGCGGTGGTCATGACTATGCCAATGCGCTCGCCGACGTTTTGAAAGCTGCGCGCGATGCCGGCCAGATCAACGACAAGGTCGCGGTGATTTCCGTGGCCGATGGTTTTGGCATCGATCTCATCAAGGCCGCGCGGCCGGCGCTGAAGGAAGCGGGTTTCACGCTTGCCTATGACAAGACCTATCCGGTCGGCACTTCCGATTTCGCAGCACTTGTGAACGAGGCGGCGGCGAGCGGTGCGGACAGCTTCATCGCCTTTTCCTATCCGCCCGATAGTTTTGCGGTGACGAAACAGGCGCAGACGTCGAAGTTCAACCCGAAGGTCCTTTATGTCGGCGTCGGCGGTGCTTTCCCGATCTTCCCGAAGGTTTCTGATGGCAAGCAGGAGGGCGTGATCAGCATCGGCGGCGTCGATGGCAGCAGCGACAAGATCGAGGATTATTTCAAACGCCACGAAGCCTTCATCGGCACCAAGCCGGACAGCTGGGCAAGCGCCATCACCTATGCGAGCCTCGAAATGCTGGCCCAGTCCATCCAACGCGTCGGCCTCGACAAGGCGGCGGTGGCAAATGAACTTTCGACGGGAAGCTTCGACACCGTCATCGGCCCGGTCAAGCTTGAAGACAACCAGCTTCGCCAGCTCTGGTGGGCCGGGCAATGGCAGGGTGAGCGTTTTGTGGCGATTGCGCCCGCAGACCGCGCAGGTGCGGCCAAGCCGGTCGTTCCGAAGCCGCAATGGTGAACCTTTGCCGGCCGGGGTCGTACTCCCCGGCCGGAAGGCTTTGGCCATCTTCCATACTGGAGACATTCCCTTGTTCTTATCCACCCTCATCTTCGGCTTGATGCTGGGAGGGACCTATGCGCTGATCGCGCTTGGACTTTCGCTGCAATATGGCATTGCCCGCATCATGAACCTTGCTTATGGCGAGGTGCTGATTGCGGCTGCCTTCATCACCTTCGTGTTGTTTTCCGTCTATGGCCTTTCGCCGCTCTGGTCGCTTTTCATCATCGTGCCGCTCGGTTACGCCCTGTCTTTCGTGATCTACCGGGTCATGATGCGGCCGCTGGTGCGCCGTTCGGGCGGCTCCGGCCGTCTGGAAGTCGATTCCATTCTGGCGACCTTCGGGCTGCTCTTCGTTATCCAGGGCATCATGCTCGTGGCGTTCGGCGGCAACTACCATTCCTATTCCTATCTCTCCGATGGCGTCGACATCTTCGGCACCACAGTGGCGCTGAACCGGCTGCTGTCCTTTGGCCTGTCGGTCGCGATCGGTGGCGGGCTTTATCTGGCGCTCACCCACAGCCGCTGGGGCCTCAACCTTCGGGCGGTGGCGCTTGCGCCCAAATCTGCGCCGCTGGTTGGCATTGATGTGAACCGTGTGGCCTCGATCGCTTTGCTCTTGGTGGTGCACTCGCCGTGGCCGGCGGGGTGATGATTTCGATGTACCAGACCTTTTCCGCCTCCTATGGCGTGGTCTTCACCATGAAGGCGCTTGTCGTCGTCATCATGGGCGGTGTCGGCAATCTGCTCGGCGCTCTGGTGGCTGGCCTGCTGCTCGGCCTCGTGGAAACCTTCGTGCTTGTTTATGTCGATCCCGGCCTCACGCTTGCCGCCACCTATCTGCTCTTTCTCGTGGTGCTGCTCTGGCGTCCGGAAGGCATCTTCGCAAGGAGGGGCAAATGATCCCGCTTCTCATCGGCCTTGCCGCAGCTGCACTGCTGGCGCTTTCCCCCTTCTTTTTCGATGCCTATGGCGTCGGCGTCATCATCAGCCTTCTCGGTTACGCGACGCTTGCCTCCGCCTGGGCGATGTTCTCCGGCCCGACGCGCTATATTTCGCTCGCCACCGTCGCCTTCTTCGGTGTCGGGGCCTATACGGTCGCGGTGCTGAGCGAGGTTCTGCCATGGCCGCTGGTGCTCCTGTGTGCGGCCCTTGTCGGCGCGGCGCTGGCGCTTGTCGTCGGGCTTTCCACGCTGCGCGTCGCCGGCATTTATTTCGTGATCTTTTCCTTTGGCCTTGCCGAACTCATCCGCCAGCTCATCACCTGGTATGAGGTGAATGTGACCGGCACGCTCGGGCGCTATATCTTCCTGCCGCTGGAGCCGCAGCATGTGCTGTGGCAATTGCTGGCGCTGGCTGTCGTCACCCTCTTGCTGGCAATCCTCATCGACCGCAGCAAGCTCGGACTGGCATTGAAGGCAATCGGTGACGACGAGGTCGTGGCCGCCCATGCGGGCATTAATCTCGCCCGCACCAAGCTGACGCTCTTCGTGCTTTCCGCCACGATCATCACGCTGGTCGGCGCCATTCAGGCCCCGCGCTGGGTCTATATCGAGCCGGCCATCGTGTTTAATCCGCAGGTATCGTTCCTCACCGTCATCATGGCGTTGCTTGGCGGAGCCACGCGCCGCTGGGGGCCTATTCTCGGTGCGGTGCCCCTGTTCCTGCTGTTCGAGTGGCTGGGCGCGAACTTCCCCAACCATTTTTCCATCATTCTCGGCGCTCTCTTCATCCTCATCGTCTTCGTGCTGCCGGATGGCGTGCTGGCGGCGCTCGAGAAGTTGCGCAAAAAGGAGAAAGCCGCATGAGCGCCGTTCTCGAAATCACCGATATCCGCAAGACCTTCGGCGGACTGAAGGCGGTGGATGGCCTTGGCCTCACCATCGAGGCTGGCGAGGTCGTCGGGCTGCTCGGCCCGAACGGTTCCGGCAAGACGACGCTGATGAACCTTATCTCCGGGGCGCTGAAGCCCACTGAAGGGTCTATCCGACTGAAAGGGCAGGAGATTGCGGGCAGGCGGCCGGATGTGATTGCACGCGCCGGCGTGGCGCGCACCTTCCAGCTTGTGCGGCTTTTGCCTTCGCTTTCCCTGCTCGAAAACGTTGCCGTATCGGCCATGTTCGGCCCACAGCGGCTTTCACGCTCCGAGGCGGAGAAGGTCGCGCGCGCCTGCCTCGAAAGAACAGGCCTTGCCGGGCGGGAAACCATGCCGGCCGGCGATCTCACCTATATCGATCAGAAACGCCTTGAACTGGCGCGTGCGCTGGCGGGCGAACCGAAGCTTCTGCTTCTCGATGAATGGCTTGCAGGTCTCAACCCCACGGAGCTGCAGGAAGGAATAGCGCTGATCCGGAGGCTGGCATCCGAGGGAACGACGATCCTGCTGGTGGAACATATCATGGCCGCCGTGCGCGCCCTTTGTTCGCGCTCCGTGGTCATGGCGGCGGGTCGCAAGATCGCTGACGGGCCGACGGCAGCGGTGCTTGACGATCCGCAGGTCATTTCCGCCTATCTGGGAGCGCCACATGCTTGAAATAGATGCACTGACAATTCGCTATGGCAAACATCTCGCGGTTGACGGCATATCGCTCAATGTCGCCAAGGGCGAAACGGTGGTGCTGCTCGGCGCCAATGGTGCGGGCAAGTCGTCACTGCTGAAAGCGGTCGGCGGCATGGTGGCTGCGGTCTCCGGCGACGTGCGCGTCAATGGCGCGTCGCTTGCCGCCGTCCCCGCTCATCAGATTGTAGAGCGGGGCGTGGCGCTGGTGCCGGAGGGACGCGGAATTTTCGCGGCGCTGACGGTGGAAGACAATCTCCGTCTCGGGGCCAATCCCCGCCATGCCCGTTCAGCGGAGAAAGCGACACGAGAGCATATTTTCTCGCTTTTTCCGCGCCTTGCGGAGCGGCGACAGCAGCTCGCCGGCACCATGTCCGGCGGCGAACAGCAGATGGTCGCCATTGGGCGGGCGCTGATGTCGGCCCCGGATTATCTGTTGCTGGACGAGCCGAGCCTTGGCCTTGCGCCCATCGTCACGCAGGAGCTTTTTGCCGCTTTGGCGGAGATCAAGAAGACCGGTCTTTCCATTCTGCTCGTGGAGCAGAATGTGCGCGAAAGCCTCGCACTTGCCGATCGCGGATATTTGCTGGAAGCAGGGCGGATTGTCGGGGCAGGCACGGCTGAGGCCCTGTCCGCCGATCCCGCCGTGCAACGTGCGTTTCTTGGCGGTACCACCGCCGCCATTGTCTGAATTCAGGAGGAAGACCATGCAGACTGTCAATCTTTTCATCGGCGGCGACCATTGCCCGGCAACAAGCGGCAAGTGTTTCGAACGCAGCAACCCCATTACCGGCGATGTGGCGACGAATGCTGCGGCGGCAACGGTGGAGGACGCCACCCGTGCGGCCGATGCCGCGGCGGCCGCGTTCCCGGTCTGGTCGGCAACGCCGCCCGGTGAACGCCGCCGCCTGCTTCTGGCTGCCGCGCAGGCGCTTCTCGCCGCCGGGCCTGACATTACCCAGGCGATGAAGGAAGAAATCGGCGCAACCGATGCCTGGGCCGGGTTCAACGTCAAACTGGCAAGCGACATGCTGGTGGAGGCGGCAAGCCTGACCACCCAGATCAAGGGCGAGATCATCCCCTCCAACCGTCCCGGAACCATGGCGATGGCGCTGCGCCAGCCCGCCGGTGTCGTGCTGTCCATCGCGCCGTGGAATGCGCCGGTCATTCTCGGCGTGCGCTCCATCGCCACGCCGCTCGCCTGCGGCAATACGGTCGTGATGAAGACCTCGGAACTGTGCCCGCGCACCCATGCGCTGATCATTGAAGCCGTCGCTTCGGCGGGTCTGCCCAAGGGCGTGCTCAACGCCGTCTCCAATGCACCGGAGGATGCGGCAAAGATCGTCGATACGCTGATCGCACACCCCGCCGTCAGACGTGTGAATTTCACCGGCTCGACCCGCGTTGGCCGGGTGATTGCCGAAACGGCCGGCCGTTACCTGAAACCGGCGCTGCTGGAGCTTGGCGGCAAGGCGCCGTTCATCGTGCTTGATGACGCCGATATCGATGCGGCTGTCGCGGCTGCCGCTTTCGGTGCCTATATGAACCAGGGCCAGATCTGCATGTCGACGGAGCGCATCATCGTTCTCGACAGCGTTGCCGATGCATTTGTGGAGGCCTTCGCCAAAAAAGCGTCGAGCCTCACTGCCGGCGATCCGCGTGAGGGCAAAACACCGCTCGGCTCGCTGGTCAGTGCGGAGGCGACATCGCGCATTCGGGCGCTGGTGGATGACGCTGTCTCCAAGGGCGCTCGGCAGGTTGCCGGTGGCGGCGGCAACGGCACGATGCTCGATGCGATTGCCGTCGATGGCGTCACCCCCCCCATGCGGCTCTATGCGGAGGAAAGCTTCGGTCCTGTCGTCTCGATCATCAGGGCCGGCAGCATCGATGAGGCGGTGAGCATCGCTAACGAAACCGAGTTCGGTCTTTCCGCCGCGATTTTCGGCAGGGATCAGGCACGGGCGCTTGCCATTGCCGCCCGCATTGAAAGCGGCATATGCCACATCAACGGCCCGACCGTTCACGATGAAGCGCAGATGCCCTTCGGCGGGGTCAAGGCTTCCGGTTACGGCCGCTTCGGCGGTACGGCGGGCATTGCGGAATTCACTGAGTTACGCTGGGTCACGCTGCAGGACGGGCCGCTGCATTATCCGATCTGAACCAAGAGCGCTGGCGGGCGGCGTCATCGCCGCTCGTCGATCAGCCAGCCGGTGAGTTTCCTCACCGCGCTGTCGCTGCTTTTCGGCCGCATCAGCCAGTAGCCGCGTCCCGGTGCGTCAAGGCTTGGGCCTGCCGTCACCAGCACGCCGGCCTCAAGCAACGGGTCGACCAGTCCCGCCCAGCCGAGCGCGAAACCCTGCTCACCGATGGTTGCCTGCACCACCATGGTGTAATTGTTGAAGCTGATGTCGCCGCCATCGTGTTCGGCGCCTCTCTGCACGCCGAAATGCTTGAAATAGGTGGACCAGTCGAACCAGTGCGCCTGCGATGTGTTTTCGAGGTGGATGAGTTTCCGCCGCGAAAAATCCGCAACGGTTGCGGGTGCCGGTGTCCCGGCCAGCAGGGCAGGCGAGCAGACCGGCGTGATCTTTTCCGAAAGCAGCAATACCGCCCCGTCGCCCGCCTCCTGCCGCGTACCGAAAATCACCATCACGTCGCTATCGTGTTTGCCCTGGCCAAGCGGGTCCTGCGTTGCGACGATCTGGATATTGATGTCAGGATTGAGCGCGCGAAAACCATGCATGCGCGGGATGAGCCATAAGGAGGAGAAGGCATAGTCCGTGTGCAGACGGATGGTCTGTCGTTCCTCCGTCCGGCGCAGCTGTTGTGCGAGAAGGTCGATGGCGTCGACATTGCGAGAGACGACCTCGAACAGCCGCTGGCCCTCCGTCGTCAGTTCGATACCGCGATGTTTGCGGCGGATGAGGGTTACACCCAGTTCCTCCTCCAGCCGGCGAATCTGATAGCTGACGGCCGGCTGGGTCAGACGCAGGGATGCCGCCGCCGCCGTCAGGCTGCCGCGGCGGGCAACCTCGGTGAAAATGCGCATCCATCCCAGGTCAAGCGGCCTGTCTGACATTAAAATTCCTTATATCAACCATCGAAAAATACCCGCTTCACAGGCAAAAGCAACGTGGTGTTCAATAAACTGGATTGATAAAAGGGGAGCCGCAATGAAAACCGTTTCTCATCTGCATCGCATCGCCGCCGGTCTCATTCTGTCCGTGGCGGCCTTCTCCACCCCGCTTCAGGCGGCCGATGACGCGGCCTGCAAGACCATCCGCCTCAGCGATCCCGGCTGGACCGACATTACTGCCACCAATGGCGTCGCTTCCGTGCTGCTCGATGCCTTGGGTTATGAGGCCGACGTCAAGACGCTGTCGGTGCCGATTGGCTATCAGGCGATGAAAAACGGCGAAATCGACGTTTTCCTTGGCAACTGGATGCCGGCGCAGAAATCCTTCGTGGACGATCTGAACGCCGCCAAGGCGGCCGAGGTGATGACGAAGAACCTTGAAGGCGCAAAGTTTACGCTGGCAGTGCCTTCTTACATGGCGGAAAAGGGCGTGAAGGATTTCGCCGATCTCGCCAAACATGCCGTTGAGTTCGAAAGCAAGATTTACGGGATCGAGCCGGGTGCACCGGCCAACCAGAATATCCAAAAGATCATCGACGCCAATGATTTCGGCCTGAAGGGCTGGCAGCTCGTCGAATCCGGTGAGCAGGCCATGCTGGCGCAGGTTGAGCGGGCGGGCAGGGATAAGAAGGCCGTGGTATTCCTCGCCTGGGCGCCGCATCCGATGAATGAGAAGATCGATATCGCCTATCTCTCCGGCGGCGACGCCTATTTCGGCCCGAATTTCGGCGGCGCGGAAGTCTATACGCTCGCCCGCACCGGCTGGCCGCAGCAATGCCCGAATGCGGCGACGCTGTTCAAGAACCTGAAATTCGATATCGGTATGGAAAACAGCCTGATGGGCTCCATTCTCGGTGGGGAGGATTCGAAAGCAGCGGCAGCGGCATGGCTGAAGGCCAATCCGCAGGCGCTGGATGGCTGGCTGCAGGGTGTCACCACGCTGGATGGCAAGCCGGGTGCGGACGCCGTCAAAGGCAAGCTTGGTCTCTAAGCCGGAAAGTGGAAATGCCGCGTCCCAATATCCTGATCCTGATGGCCGACCAGTTCAACGGGACGTTTTTTCCCGATGGCCCGGCCGATTTTCTCCACGCACCTCATCTGAAAGCCTTGGCGGAGCGGTCTGTCCGCTTCGCCAACACCTATACGGCAAGCCCGCTCTGCGCACCGGCTCGCGCCTCCTTCATGTCCGGGCAATTGCCAAGCCGCACGCGGGTTTACGATAATGCCGCCGAATTTGCTTCCGATATTCCGACCTATGCGCACCACCTGCGGGCGGCGGGTTATTACACCGGCCTTTCAGGAAAGATGCATTTCGTCGGCCCGGACCAGCTGCATGGCTTCGAGGAGCGCCTGACGACGGATATTTATCCCGCCGATTTCGGCTGGACACCCGACTATACCAGGCCGGGTGAGCGGATCGACTGGTGGTATCACAATCTCGGTTCGGTCACCGGCGCAGGCGTCGCCGAAATCACTAATCAGATGGAATATGATGACGAGGTGGCCTATCACGCCACCCGCAAGCTCTACGACCTGTCGCGCCGCCTCGATGACCGACCGTGGTGCCTGACGGTCAGCTTCACTCACCCGCACGACCCCTATGTGGCGCGGCGCAAATTCTGGGATCTCTACGAGGATTGCCCGGCGCTCGATCCACAGACCCCGGCGATTGCCTTCGACGAGCAGGACCCGCATTCGAAACGGTTGCTGGAAGCCTGCGATCACGAAGCTTTCGATATTTCACCGGAGCAGATACGCCGGGCACGGCGCGGATATTTCGCCAATATCTCCTATATAGACGAGAAGATCGGCGAAATCCTTCAGGTGCTGAAGGCGACGCGGATGGAGGAGGACACGATCATTCTCTTCCTGTCCGACCATGGCGATATGCTGGGCGAGCGCGGGCTGTGGTTCAAGATGTGTTTCTTCGAAGGTTCCGCCCGCGTGCCGCTGATGGTGGCCGCACCCGGCTGGCAGCCGACCCTGATCGACACGCCGGTCTCAACGCTCGATGTCACGCCGACGCTCTGCGGTCTGGCGGGGCTCGATATCACCTCGCTCAAACGCTGGACGGATGGTGAAGATCTGGCGGCGCTGGCAGCGGGAACTGGCGAGCGCGGCTCGGTGCCGATGGAATATGCCGCCGAAGGCTCGATAGCACCGCTCGTCGCCCTTCGCGACGGGCGCTACAAGCTGTCGGTCTGCGAGGCCGATCCGCCGCTGCTCTATGATATCGAGGCGGACCCCGAGGAACGCACGAACCTTGCCGGCGACCCTGCTTTCAGCGCCGTCCTCTCATCGCTTTCCGCTGAAATCGACCGGCGATGGCAGCTCCCGGTTTTCGACGCGGCGGTGCGGGAAAGCCAGGCACGGCGCTGGGTGGTCTACAAGGCGTTGCGCAATGGCGCTTATTATCCGTGGGATTACCAGCCTTTGCAGAAAGCCTCCGAGCGCTATATGCGCAACCACATGGACCTCAACGTGCTGGAGGAAAACCAGCGTTATCCGCGCGGGGAATGAAGCGGGTAGGGCGGATCGCGCCGCATTTTTAGGTTCGTCGCCAACGGAAACGACCTGCTTTTCATCGCTGCGACGCGAGAAGCCGGAGCCTGATCCAGTTCAGTGCCGCAAGTTTGAAGCGGTCGTAAAACGAACGCGCGAAACGTACATAGCGCATGATCCATGCGAGCCATGGATAGGTGAGGAGCTTTTCCCGGCCGGCGTGATAAATGCGCTCGACGATCAGGAATGTCGCGAGATGGGCAAGGACCGTCAGAACCAGCCCCACTTTTACGGCGCCATGGGCAATGAGGACGAGGCCGATGATCTTCATCGGTTCGGCGATGGCGAAGGGCACCGCGAGGCAAAGGAGAATGGCAAGACGCGGCAATCGCGCGATCCGGCTTTCCAGTCGCTCGATGAATGTCAGTCCGGATATGGCCCTGATGACGGGCCGGTAAAGCGGGCGGAAAATACCGTCGAGGATCAGGGCGAAAACGATGATCGCCCTAAGCGGAAAGACGAGGATCGTCCGAATTTTGCTCTTCACCTCGGCGGGTCTCCAAAAAGGGCGTAACGCCCATCCTTAATCGCCTGAAACATGTCAAAACGAAGTCGTTTTGTCGTTCAGCCCTGCCGCACGCTCGCATACATGCCGGTGGTGCGGAATTCGCTCGGATTGGTGCCGTAGAGCCTGCGAAAGACCTTGGAGAAATAGTTCGGATCCTCGAAACCGCACAGCACCGACACCTCCTTGATGGGAAGGTTGGCCGCCGAGGTGAGAAGCTTCGCAGCCCGGCGCAGGCGTCGCTGCAGCACGAATTCCGCTGGCGAAAGGCCTTCGCTTGCCGCGAAGATGCGGGAAAAATGCGCGCGGCTGAGGCCTGCCACCGCCGCAAGGTCGCTGACCGAAAGCCGTTCGCCGAGATGGCTGTCGATGTAGCTCAGCACCTGTTGCATGGTGCGATATTCGCCGCCGAAAGAAGGATGAGAACCGAAGACATCGTCATAAAGCGTCATTGCCGCTTCATAAGCCACGGCGGAGGCGGCGCCTGGCGTTTCCGCGCCATTGACGAGGCGCGAGCAGCATTCGGCAAGATGATCCACGGTTTCGGGCTGGAGCTTGAGGATCGGGCCGGTGACGGAGAGGATATTGCGGTGAATGCGCAGGGCTTCCTCGCCATTCATGGAAATCCAGAAGAATTCCCATTCTTTGCCTTCTTCCAGCCAGTAGCGGTGATTGTGCGGGATAAGCAGCAGCAGGGTTTCGCCGGGCCTCACCACATAGTGGCGGTTCTCGTAACGCAGGTTGCCCTGTCCGGCGATGCAATATTGCAGCACGGTAAAAGGCGTCTGGCCGCGTTTGCGCCCATCCCAGTCGTAATTGCCACTGCGGCGGATTTCATAACCGCTGCTGGTCGGCATGGTGTGCAGCGTCTGGCGGCCGCGCGGCAGCGAGACGGTGCGCATGCCGGGTCCCTGATCGATCAAATCTCGCAGCACAAAATTACCCATGAAAGCATAATCCTTCTCTGGTCCTTACCGATATTATACGCATAATCCCGATCCGAGGAGACAGCCAGCGGGATATTGCTGCTGAAAAATTGGGAGTAAGGCCGGTTTTCCGGGATTCTTACGGGTATTTTTCTGTGGTGCCATATTTACGATCCTGCGGCCCGTTTCACCCGTTCGATTTGCAACAGAGGTGGCGTTATGAGTTTCAAAATCGCTATTATTGGCGCAGGCAGCGTCGGTTTCACGAAAAAACTGTTCACCGATCTCCTGTGTGTGCCGGAGTTTCGCGATATTGAAGTCGCGCTGACGGATATCAGCCAGCACAATCTCGATATGATCAGGGCGATCCTCGAAAAGATCGTTGAGGCCAATGGTTTCCCCGTCAAGGTGACGGCCGATACCGACCGCAGGCGGGCGCTGGAGGGCGCGAAATATATCATCAGCTGCGTGCGTGTAGGCGGTCTCGAAGCCTATTCGGACGATATCCGCATTCCGCTGAAATACGGCATCGACCAGTGCGTGGGCGATACGATCTGCGCCGGCGGCATTCTCTACGGTCAGCGCAACATTCCCGTCATTCTGGATTTCTGCAAGGATATCCGCGAGGTCGCCGCACCGGGTGCGAAATTCCTGAACTATGCCAATCCCATGGCGATGAACACCTGGGCGGCCATCGAATATGGCAAGGTGGATACGGTCGGCCTCTGCCACGGCGTTCAGCACGGCGCGGAACAGATCGCCGAAATTCTCGGTGCGAAAAGCGTGTCCGAGCTGGATTACATCTGCTCCGGTATCAACCACCAGACATGGTTCATCGATCTGAGGCTCAACGGCCGCAAGATCGGCAAGGACGAGCTGGTCGCGGCCTTCGAGGCGCATCCGGTCTTCTCGCAGCAGGAGAAGCTGCGCATCGACGTGCTGAAGCGGTTCGGTGTCTATTCGACGGAAAGCAACGGTCATCTGTCCGAATATCTGCCGTGGTATCGCAAGCGGCCGGAGGAAATCGCCCGCTGGATCGACATGTCCGACTGGATTCACGGCGAAACCGGCGGTTATCTCCGCCACTCCACCGAAACACGCAACTGGTTCGAAACCGAGTTCCCGCAGTTTCTTGCCTCGGCCGCCAAGCCGATCGATCCGGCAAAGCGCTCCAACGAACATGCAAGCCATATTCTTGAAGCGCTGGAGACGGGGCGTGTCTATCGCGGCCATTTCAACGTCAAGAACAATGGTGTCATCACCAATCTGCCAGCCGATGCCATCATCGAATCCCCCGGTTTTGTTGACCGTTTCGGCATCAACATGGTCTCGGGCGTGACCCTGCCGGAAGCCTGTGCGGCCACCTGCATGGCCTCCATCAACGTACAGCGCATGTCCGTGCATGCGGCGGTGAGCGGCGATATCGATCTTTTGAAGCTGGCCGTGCTGCACGATCCGCTGGTCGGCGCCGTCGCCACACCGGAGGAGGTCTGGCAGATGGTGGACGAGATGGTCGTCGCGCAGGCGCGCTGGCTGCCGCAATATGCCCATGCCGTGCCGGCGGCGAAGGAGCGACTTGCGAAATCCAGCGTCAAGACCCGCGACTGGGCCGGTGCCGCCCGCCGCAATGTGCGCTCCATCGAAGAACTGCGGGCCGAAAAATCGGCGCTGAAAAAGGCTGTTTGAAGGAAAAGGCATGGGAACAGGCCGGGCGGCGGAAGGGAGTTCGCCGCCACGGCCAGAACGATCACAGAGGGTGGGCGGTCGAAGAGCTGCCATTTGGGAGGAATGACGATGTTACTTCAACGCAGGATCGGTATCATCTCGGCACTGGGTCTCGGTGTTTCGATGATCGCACTCAGTGCGAATGCCTTCGAGACCACCACGCCGCCGGAGCCGCCGCAATTTCCGGCCGAAGGCAAGATCAATTATGTGGCGCGCGACTCGATCCTCGAATTCAAGGCGCTGCCGAGCTATAGCGAGCCTGACTGGGTCAGCCAGAAATTCGAAAAGACCGGCAAGCTGCCGCCCTTGAAAGAGCGCCTGCCGGAAGAACCGCTGGTCTACAAGACCGGCAATATGCCCGACGGTATGGGCGTTTACGGCGATACGATGCGCCATGTGGTCGGCGGCAGGCCCGAGGGCTGGAACTATATTGCGGGCCAGAGCCAGGGCTGGGGCGGCATCGATATCGCCCTTTCCGAATGCCTGACGCGCACGGCACCACTCTTCCAGGTGGATGCCAAGGATACCGAGCCGCTACCCAATCTGGCCAAAAGCTGGGAATGGTCCGAGGATGGCCACAAGCTGACGATGCATCTCGTCAAGGGCGCCAAGTGGTCGGACGGCGAGCCCTTCAATGCCGATGACGTGATGTTCTACTGGGAAGATGCGGTCATCGATCCCAATGTTTCACCGCTTGGCGGCGGCGCATCGCCCGAGGCTTTCGGTGAGGGAACGACCCTTAAAAAGATCGATGATTACACCGTCGAATGGACCTTCAAGGCAGCTTTTCCCAAGCAATATCTCTACACCATGGCCTATCCGAGTTTCTGCCCCGGGCCGTCGCATATTCTGAAACCGCAGCATCCGAAATATTCCAAGAATACCTATAACCAGTTCAAGAACGCTTTCCCGCCGGAATATATGAACATGCCGGTCATGGGGGCATGGGTGCCGGTCGCTTATCGGCCTGATGACATCATCGTGCTGCGACGCAATCCCTATTACTGGAAGGTGGATGAGAAGGGCCAGCAGCTGCCTTATCTCAACGAGGTGCACTACAAGCTTTCTACCTGGGCTGACCGTGATGTGCAGGCCGTGGCGGGATCGGGCGATTTCTCCAACCTCGAACAGCCGGAAAATTTCGTCGCCTCGCTGAAACGCGCCGCCGACCCCAATGCGCCGGCCCGTCTTGCCTTCGGGCCCCGCCTCATAGGCTATAATCTGCAGATGAATTTCTCCGCCAATGGCTGGGGCAATCCGGATGAACGTGGGCAGGCCATTCGTGAACTGAACCGCAACGAGGTTTTCCGTCAGGCCGTCACATCGGCCATCGACCGCAAGGCAGTCGGCGACTCGCTGGTGAAGGGGCCGTTCACGGCGATCTATCCGGGCGGCATTTCATCGGGCACCAGCTTCTATGACCGCGCCTCCACGGTCTATTACCCCTTCAACCTCGAGGCCGCCAAGGCCGCGCTCGCCTCGATAGGCCTCAAGGATACGGACGGCGATGGTTTCCTGAATTTCCCGAAGGAAACGCTGGGTGGCCGCAATGTCGAGATTACACTTCTGGTCAATAACGGTTACGCGACGGACAAGAGTCTCGCGGAAGGTCTTGTTGGCCAGATGGCGAAACTCGGCCTGCGCGTCGTCATCAACAGCCTCGATTCCAACCAGCGCGATGCCGCCCATTATGGCGGGCAGTTCGACTGGCTGGTGCGCCGCAACTCCACCGAGCTTTCATCCGTGGTGCAGAATACCGAGCAGCTTGCCCCTGTCGGCCCGCGCACCAGCTGGAACCACCGCTCGCCCGAAGGCAAGGAACTCGATCTGATGCCGTTCGAGAAGGAGATGGCCGATCTCGTTCGCAAGTTCATTTCCTCGCAGGACAATGCCGAGCGGGCCGAGCTGATGAAGCAATATCAGAAGGTCTATACGCAGAACCTCTATACGATCGGTCTCACCGAATATCCCGGCGCTCTGATCGTCAACAAGCGGTTCTCGAATGTGCCGCAGGGCACGCCGATCTTCATGTTCAACTGGGCCGAAGACTCCATCATCCGCGAACGCCTTTGGGTCGCAGCGGATAAGCAGGGCAAATACGAACTCTTCCCGCAGCAGCTTCCCGGCAAACCGGGTGAGGGCGGGCCGATTAACTAGAACTCCTCCCGGAGAAAACCCGGTACCGGTCGCGCGTGAAGCGCGGCCGGAGATACACGGCCCATCCAAACCGAGGAAGACCGTTCGATGCTGAGATTTTTGACGATACGCGTTGCATCCGCCATTCCGGTATTGTTGATCCTGAGCGTGGTAACCTTCGCCATCATTCAGGCACCGCCCGGCGATTATGCCGACTACATTCGCTCGCAGCTGATGAACCAGGGCGGCGCGTCTTTCGAACAAGCGGAAGCGCAGGCTCAGGCTTATCGCATCGAGCACGGCCTCGATAAGCCGCTCGTCATTCAATATTTCAACTGGATCGGCGGCATCGTCACCCGCGGCGATTTCGGCTATAGCTTCTATTACAACAAGCCGGTCGCCGATGTGGTTGGCGAACGCCTGCCGCGCACCATTGCGCTGGCGCTGGTCTGCCACATCTTCGCGTCCGTTCTCGGTATCGCCTTCGGCATCTGGGCAGCCACGCGGCAATATTCCTGGGTCGACAACCTGCTCTCCACCATCGCCTTCCTCGGCATGACGATCCCCCGCTTCCTGATGGCGCTGATCCTCGTCTATCTCATGGTGTTTCATTTCGACGTGTCGGAGATCGGCAGCTTCTTTTCGCCGCAATATGGCGGTGCGCCGTGGTCGTGGGGTAAATTCGTTGATCTGGTCAGCCATGTCTGGCCGGTGGTCGCCATCGCCGTCTTCGGCGGCCTCGCCTACAACATGCGGGTGATGCGCGGCAATCTGCTCGATACGCTGAATGCGCAATATGTCGAGACGGCCCGCGCCAAGGGTCTTTCGGAAGGCGCTGTCATCATGCGCCATGCGGTGCCGAACGCCGTGCACCCGCTCGTCATGTATCAGGGCGTGGTGCTGCCTTACATGCTGAGCGGTGAGATCGAGACCGCGATCATCTTCGCGCTGCCGACCGTCGGCCCCGCCATTGTCGGCTCCATGGCGGTGGGCGATGTCTATGTCACCGCGACCTTCATGATGGTGCTGGCCGCCACGCTGATCGTCGGCAACATCATCGCCGATATGCTGCTTGCCATGCTCGACCCGCGCGTCCGCGAATTCGGGAGGGCCTGAGATGATGGCGTTTGACGAGATGAAGACCGAAACCGCCGCCCCCGCAAAACCCGACCGTTCCGCCCATGGCAACGAGACCTATCTCGCGCTGGTCTGGCGGCGTCTCAGACGCTCCTTCACAGGCATGGTCGGGCTGGTGCTGGTGGCGCTGTTGATCCTGATCGCCATCTTTGCGGATTTCTTCGCGCCGATGAACCCGCTCGAAACCCACGGCAGCTTCTCGCCGCCACAGGTGGTGCGCTTCACCGACAAGGACGGCAATGTCAGCCTTGCACCGCGCGTCTATGCCATCGCTGAAACGGAAGAGCTTGATCCTGTCACCTTCCAACCCATCGTCGGGCCGGATTACGACAATCCCGTCTATCTCGGCTTCTTCGTCAAAGGTGCGGAATACAGACTGCTGGGCCTTATCCCGATGAGCCGTCACTTCTTCGGCTCGACTGACGGCCAGCCGGTGCATTTTCTCGGAACCGACAAGTTCGGACGCGACGTGCTGTCGCGCGCCATTTATGGCTCGCGCATCTCGCTTGCCATCGCCTTGAGCGTCGTCGCCATCGTCACCGTCATCGGCACCAGCGTCGGTCTGATTTCAGGCTATTTTGGTGGGCCGCTGGATGCCTGGGTGCAGCGCTTTGTCGAAGTGGTGCTCGCTTTCCCGCAATTGCCGCTTTACCTCGCACTGACCTCGCTCATTCCGGTAACCGCACCCACTACCGTTTTCCTTGTCTTCGTGGTCGGTGTCATGTCGGCGCTTGGCTGGGCGCAGATGTCGCGCGAGGTTCGCGGCAAGACACTGGCGCTGGCGCGCATCGATTATGTGCGGGCGGCGATTGCCGTCGGGGCGACCGATCGGCGCATCATCTTCCAGCACATCCTGCCGAATGTGATGAGCCATGTGATCGTCGCCGTGACGCTGCACATTCCAAGCGTCGTGCTGCTCGAATCCTTCCTCGGTTTCCTCGGTTTTGCGGTGAAACCGCCGCTCATCTCCTGGGGGCTGATGCTGCAGGATACGGCGACCTATTCCGTCATCGGTTCCTATCCCTGGATTCTCGCGCCGGTCGGTTTCGTGCTGGTCACAGTCTTCGCCTTCAACGCGCTGGGCGACGGCCTGCGCGATGCCGTCGATCCCTATTGAGAGGAGCGTAACATGGTTGCTGCTGCACAGAACAACACGTACGCGCCCGCCATCCGCTTCGATGCCGATGACCGAAATGACGACGCCATCATCGATGCCCGCAACATCGCCGTGACCTTCAGGGTGGAGCACGGCACGGTGGAGGCGGTGAAGGACATTTCCTTCCAGCTTTACCGGGGCGAGACGATTGCCATCGTCGGCGAATCCGGTTCGGGAAAATCCGTCACGGCCCGCACCATCATGGGGCTTTTGACGAAGCGGGCGTCCGTTTCGAAATCCGCGACCGTGCGTTTCAACGGCGACGACATATTGAAGTTTTCCAGCCGCCAGCGGCGGGCGCTGCGCGGCAACCGCATCTCGATGATCTTTCAGGAGCCGATGAGTTCATTGAACCCGATCTATACGATCGGCAGCCAGATCGTCGAGGCGATCCGTGTCCATTCCAAACTCAGCCGGAAGGAGGCCGAGGCGAGGGCGCTCGATCTTCTGCGGCAGGTGCAGATACCGGAGCCGGAAGCGAGGCTGAAACAATATCCGCATCAGCTGTCCGGCGGCCAGCGGCAACGTGTGATGATCGCCATGGCGCTTTCCAACGATCCGGATGTGCTGATTGCCGATGAGCCGACCACCGCGCTCGATGTGACGGTGCAGGCGCAGATCCTCAACCTCATCCGCGATCTTCAGAAGAAGCGCGGTATGGCCGTGGTTCTCATCACCCATGACCTGACGATCGTGAAGCAGTTTTCCGATTACGTCTATGTCATGCAGCATGGTGAGATGCGTGAGCACAACACCACGGAAAAGCTCTTCGAAGCGCCGCAGCACCCCTATACGAAAAAGCTGCTTGACTCCGAACCGCATGGCACGGCAAAGCCGCTGCCGGAAAATTCCGGCGTGCTGCTGACGGCAAGCGGCGTGCGGGTCTCTTTCATGATGCGTTATGGTGGGCTGTTCAAACCGGAACTGAAGGAGCTGATCGCCGTCGACAGTCTGGGGCTTACCCTCAATCGGCACGAGACGCTGGGGCTCGTTGGAGAATCCGGTTCCGGCAAGACGACCTTCGGCCAATCCCTGCTGCGGCTGAACGAGCCGGTCGCCGGCGAGGTGATCTTTGACGGGGAGAGGGTCGATGGCCGTTCCCGCGCTGAAATGCGGCCTTTGCGTTCGCGTATGCAGATCGTCTTTCAGGACCCTTTCGCCTCACTCAATCCGCGCATGACCATCGGCCAGATCATCGAGGAAGGCCTCATCATTAACGGCCTCGGGCGAACCAAGGCCGAGCGGCTGGACCGGGTGCGCGATGCGCTCGAGGCGGCGGGCATGCCCGGCAACATCCTCTCACGTTTTCCGCACGAATTTTCCGGCGGTCAGCGCCAGCGCATCGCCATTGCCCGTGCGGTGGCGCTGGAGCCGGAATTCATCCTGCTCGATGAGCCGACCTCGGCGCTCGATCTTTCCGTGCAGGCGCAGATCATTGATCTCCTGCGCAAGCTGCAGGATGAGCGGGGCCTGAGCTACCTGTTCATCTCACACGACCTGAAAGTGGTCCGCGCGCTCTGCCACCGCGTCATCGTCATGCAGCGCGGGCAGATCGTCGAGCAAGGGCCTGTTGAGGATGTGCTGACCAATCCGAAAACCGAATATACTCAGCGGCTTGTACGGGCCGCCTTCGAAATCGCTTGAATTCCCAATGCTGGAGGTAGACATGGCAAGAGATCCCAAGATCACATTCATCGGCGCAGGCTCCACGGTGTTCATGAAGAACATCATCGGCGACGTACTGCAGCGTCCGGCCCTTTCCGGCGCCACCATCGCACTAATGGATATCAACCGCGAGAGGCTGGAAGAAAGCGCCATCGTCGTCAACAAGCTGATTTCGACGCTTGGCGCAAAGGCGAAGGCCGAGACCTATACGGACCAGAAAAAGGCGCTCGCCGGTGCGGATTTCGTCGTCGTCGCCTTCCAGATCGGCGGCTATGAGCCATGCACGGTCACTGATTTCGAGGTGCCGCGCAAATATGGCCTGCGCCAGACCATCGCCGATACGCTCGGTGTCGGCGGCATCATGCGCGGCCTACGCACCGTGCCGCATCTGTGGAAGATTTGCGAGGACATGCTGGCCGTCTGCCCCAACGCCATCATGCTGCAATATGTGAATCCCATGGCGATCAATACCTGGGCGATTGCCGAGAAATACCCGACGATCCGGCAGGTGGGTCTTTGCCATTCGGTTCAGGGCACGGCCATGGAACTCGCCCATGATCTCGATATCCCATACGAGGAAATCCGTTACCGTTCGGCCGGCATCAACCACATGGCGTTTTTCCTCGAATTCGAGCACCGCCAGCCAGATGGAAGCTACAAGAACCTTTATCCCGATCTTGTGCGCGGTTACCGCGAAGGTCGTGCACCGAAGCCCGGCTGGAACCCGCGCTGCCCCAACAAGGTGCGTTACGAGATGCTGACGCGGCTTGGTTATTTCGTCACCGAAAGCTCGGAGCATTTTGCCGAATATACGCCCTATTTCATCAAGGAAGGCCGCGAGGACCTGATCGAGAAATTCGGCATCCCGCTCGATGAATATCCCAAGCGTTGCATTGAACAGATCGAGCGCTGGAAGGGACAGGCGGCTGCCTATCGTTCGGCCGAGAAGATCGAGGTCAAGCAATCCAAGGAATATGCCTCTTCCATCATCAACTCGGTCTGGACCGGCGAACCCTCGGTGATATACGGCAACCAGCGCAATAATGGCTGCATCACCTCGTTGCCATCGGATTGCGCGGCGGAAGTGCCCTGCCTTGTCGATCATAACGGCGTGCAGCCCACCTTCATCGGCGAATTGCCGCCGCAGCTCACCGCACTTATGCGCACCAACATCAATGTGCAGGAACTGACGGTGCGGGCGCTGATGAGCGAAAACCGTGAGCACATCTTCCACGCGGCGATGATGGACCCGCATACGGCGGCGGAACTGGATCTCGACCAGATATGGTCGCTGGTGGACGATCTGCTGCTGGCCCATCGCGACTGGCTGCCGGAATGGACGCAGGTGGAGGTGAAGCGGGCGCGGGCGGTGTAAGGCGCGGTTGCTGCGACAAAATACGAAGGTGCAGACCATCTCCTCCGTCATGCCGGACTAGATCCGGCATCCAGCCACGACGCGTCTGCGTCGTGAGAAGACTCTTTCGCGATCAAGGACTTGATCGCGCTGGACCCCGGATCAAGTCCGGGGTGACGGGGTGCGGATGATGCGGCTTTGCCAAACGAGGCCGTTTCATAGGGCTTTGCAACCCATGAGGCTTGCCATCATCAGCCGGTTTAGGCGTCTGTCCGAAACCCTCAAAGCATTTGACTTGTGTCAAGGCTACAAATCACCTTGACGTCTAGACATCACCTGAACCCGATCTATCTCCCTCTCAAACAGGAGAAATGTCGGGTGCGAATACTAAACGCAATGGTGGCTGGCTTCTTTGGTTTCATCGTATTAGGGTTGAAATTCGAAGGGTTCATGGGGAAGACGGATGTCTAAAAAAGGCTTGCTCGTTGGTCTGGTGATTCTGGTTATTGCCGGTGTCGCCTATTTCTCCTGGTCAAAGCTGAAGGGTGAGGGGCTTCCCGCCGGTTTCGTGGCCAGCAACGGCCGGATCGAGGCCGTCGAGATCGACATTTCCACCAAGACCGCCGGTCGCCTTCAGGACATCATGGTGCGTGAAGGCGATTTCGTGAAGGCCGGGCAGGTGCTTGCCCAGATGGATACGGCGCAACTGGAGGCGGGGAAGCGTCAGGCGGAAGCACAGTTTCGCCGTGCGAAAATAGCAATCGATACGGCCCACAGCCTTGTCGCCCAGCGGGAGGCGGAAAAGACCTCGGCGCTGGCGGTGGTGGAACAGCGCAAAGCCCAGCTCGATTCCGCCTCCAAGACCTATGCGCGCTCGAAACAGCTGCTGACCGGCAACGCTGTCTCGCAGCAGATTGTCGATGACAGCGAGGCCGCCGAGCAGTCCGCCCGCGCCACGCTCGCTTCCGCCGAGGCCTCGCTTGCCGCCTCCGATGCCGCAATCAACGCCGCCAAGGCGCAGATCGTCGATGCCGAGGCGGCGGTGGATGCCGCGCAGGCCGATATTGAAAGCATCGAGACTGATATTGCCGATGCGACGCTGAAATCGCCCCGCGATGGCCGCGTGCAATATCGGATCGCCCAGCCCGGCGAGGTGCTGTCCGCCGGTGGACGGGTTCTGAACCTCGTCGATCTCGGCGACGTCTATATGACGTTCTTCCTGCCGACGGCCGAGGCCGGTCGCACGTCCATGGGCTCGGATGTGCGCCTGATATTGGATGCCGCCCCGCAATATACCATCCCCGCCAAGGTTTCCTTCGTCGCCGATGTCGCGCAATTCACGCCGAAAACGGTGGAGACCGAAGAAGAACGCCAGAAGCTGACATTCCGGGTGAGGGCACAAATCCCGCAGGAGCTGCTGCAGAAATATATCCAGTATGTCAAAACCGGGCTGCCCGGCATGGCCTATGTCCGGCTTGATCCGCAGGCCGTCTGGCCGGAAAACCTCGAACGCAATCTCGTCAAGTGACGGTGGCCACCATGGTCGCGCCTCCCGCAACGAATGACAGGAACGCACCGGTTGCGCGATTGGCCGATGTGCGGTTGACCTTCGGAAGCACCATTGCGCTGGCCGACATATCGGTCGAGATCCCCGCCGGGCGGATGATCGGGCTTATCGGGCCTGACGGTGTGGGCAAATCGAGCCTGTTGTCGCTCGTCTCCGGCGCGCGCGCCATCCAGAAAGGCAAGGTGGAGGTTCTGGGCGGCGACATGTCCGATCCCCGCCACCGCGAGGATACCTGCCCGCGTATCGCCTATATGCCGCAGGGTCTTGGCAAGAACCTCTATCCCACCCTGTCCGTCTTCGAGAATATCGATTTTTTCGGCCGGCTGTTCGGGCAGGGCGGCAGGGAGCGGCAGGCGCGCATTGCCGAATTGCTGAAAAGTACCGGCCTCGAGCCCTTCGCCGACCGCCCCGCGATGAAACTTTCCGGCGGCATGAAGCAGAAGCTGGGGCTCTGCTGCGCGCTGATCCACGATCCCGACCTGCTCATTCTCGATGAGCCGACCACGGGCGTCGATCCGCTGTCGCGGCGGCAATTCTGGGAACTGATCGATTCCATCCGGGCCGGGCGTCCGGGCATGAGCGTTATCGTCGCCACGGCCTATATGGAAGAGGCCGCCGGTTTCGACTGGCTGGTCGCCATGGATGGCGGCAAGATTTTAGCCACCGGCTCGCCTGCCGAACTTCTCGAGCGCACCTCCGCACCCAATCTCGATGCCGCCTTCATCGCGCTCCTTCCTGAAGAAAAGCGCGAAGGCTACCACGAAGTCCATATCGCGCCGCGCAAGGTGGCGGGTGAGGGCGATTATGCCATCGAGGCGTCGCATCTCAGCATGCGTTTCGGCGATTTCACCGCCGTCGACAATGTCAGCTTCAAAATCCCGCGCGGCGAGATTTTCGGCTTTCTCGGCTCGAACGGTTGCGGAAAATCCACCACAATGAAGATGCTGACGGGGCTTCTGGCCGCCAGCGAAGGCGAGGCCAAGCTTTTCGGGCACAAGGTGGATGCCAGCGACATGGCGATCCGTCACCGCGTCGGCTATATGAGCCAGGCCTTCTCGCTCTATTCCGAGCTGACCGTGCGGCAGAACCTCGATCTTCACGCCCGCCTGTTCAAGCTGCCGGAAGAGACCATTCAGCCGCGTATCGCCGAAATGGCCGAGCGTTTCGATCTCGGGGCGGTCATGGAGACACTGCCGGACGACCTGCCGCTCGGCATCCGGCAGAGGCTGTCGCTGGCGGTGGCGATGATCCATTCGCCTGACATTCTCATCCTCGATGAGCCGACCTCCGGTGTCGATCCGGTGGCGCGGGACGGGTTCTGGCAAATCCTTGCCGATCTCTCCCGCAACGACAATGTCACCATCT
Organism: Rhizobium sp. NFACC06-2; assembly: GCF_900101425.1. NCBI lineage: Bacteria > Pseudomonadati > Pseudomonadota > Alphaproteobacteria > Hyphomicrobiales > Rhizobiaceae > Rhizobium > Rhizobium sp. NFACC06-2. The sequence goes on from NZ_FMVA01000006.1 coordinate 174,133, forward strand.
TCATCTCCACCCATTTCATGAACGAGGCGGAGCGCTGCGACCGGATTTCGCTGATGCATGCCGGCAAGGTGCTGATCAGCGATACACCTGACGCGATTACCAAAAGCCGCAATGCCGCAACGCTCGAAGAGGCTTTCGTCGCTTATCTCGAGGATGCTTCGGGCGTGAAAAAGGCGGAGCCTGCGGCAGCGCCCGTGGCGACGGCGCAGGTGCTGGCGACGCAACATGCCACCTCCGCCCGAAAGAGGTTCTTCGATTTCAGGCGCATGTTCAGCTATACCCGCCGTGAGGCGCTGGAACTGCAACGGGATCCCATTCGCGGCACGCTGGCGGTGCTCGGCAGCGTCATCCTGATGTTCGTCATCGGATACGGCATCAATCTCGATGTCGAGGACCTGACCTTCGCGGTGCTGGACCGTGACGATTCCACCATCAGCCGCGATTATGTGCTCGACATTGCCGGCTCCCGTTATTTCATCGAGAAGGAACTGATCCGCGATTATGCCGATATGGACCGGCGGATGCGCGATGGTGAACTCAGCCTTGCCGTTGAAATTCCCCCCGGTTTCGGCCGCGATGTCTTGCGCGGCAAGACGGTGGAGGTGGGCGCCTGGATCGACGGCGCCATGCCGCAGCGGGCGGAGACCGTTCGCGGTTACGTGCAGGGCATGCACCAGACATGGCTGGCGCGCAAGGCCGCCGAGATTTACGGCAGCGCGGCCACGCAAAGCAGCTTCAGCATCGAAACGCGCTATCGATACAATCCGGACGTCAAGAGCCTCGTCGCCATGGTGCCGGCGGTCATTCCGCTGCTGCTCATGCTCATTCCCGCCATGCTGGCGGCGCTCAGCGTCGTCAGGGAAAAGGAACTCGGCTCCATCGTCAATCTATACGTGACGCCGACCACGCGGCTGGAGTTCCTGATCGGCAAGCAGCTTCCTTATGTCGCCCTCGGCATGCTCAATTTCCTGCTTCTGACGGCCTTCGCCATCTTCATCTTTCAGGTACCCTTCACCGGAAGTTATCTCACCTATGCGACGGGAGCGCTGCTCTATGTCATCATCGCCACCTCCATCGGCCTTCTCATGTCGTCCTTCATGAAGAGCCAGATCGCGGCGATCTTCGGCACGGCCTTGCTGACGCTCATTCCGGCAACGCAATATTCGGGCATGATCGATCCCGTTTCGTCGCTACAGGGGGCGGGCGCCTTTATCGGCAACATTTATCCCGCCACCTATTTCATGACCATTTCGCGCGGCACCTTCTCCAAGGGGCTGGATTTCGCCGGGCTCTCCGGCTCGTTCCTGCCGCTTCTTATCGCCATTCCGTTGCTTCTCATTGCCGGCGCTGCACTTTTGAGGAAACAGGCGTCATGAAGCTGTTTTCGTCCAACATCTTCCAGCTCGGCATCAAGGAACTGCGCGGCCTTGCGCGCGACGGCATGTTGCTGCTGCTCATCGTCTACGCCTTCACGCTGCAGATCTACACCGGCTCCAGTGCGCTGCCGGAGACGCTGAACAATGCCGCCATCGCCATTGTCGACGAAGATCAGTCGCCGCTTTCCGGCCGCATCAGCACGGCTTTTTATCCGCCCTATTTCTCCCCGCCGAAGCAGATTTCCATTGCGGAAATGGACAAGCGCATGGATGCGGGCCTCGATACCTTCGCGCTCAACATCCCGCCGGATTTCCAGCGCAGGCTGATGGCCGGGCAACAGCCGGCCATCCAGCTCAATATCGACGCAACCCGCATGAGTCAGGCTTTCAGCGGCGGCGGTTATGTGCAGAGCATCGTGACGAGCGAAGTTCAGGAATATATCAACCGCTATCGCGGTGCGACTTCGGTGCCGGTGGACCTGACGCTACGCTCCCGTTTCAACCCGGAGCTCGACAAGTCGTGGTTCGGGTCGATCAACAACATCATCACCGCCATCACCATGCTGTCGATCGTGCTGACGGGGGCCGCGCTCATTCGCGAGCGCGAGCATGGCACGGTCGAGCATCTGCTGGTCATGCCGGTCACGCCGCTGGAAATCATGCTCAGCAAGGTCTGGTCCATGGGCCTTGTCGTGCTGGTGGCCTCCGCATTTTCCCTTTTCGTCGTCGTCAGGGGCCTGCTCGCCATTCCAATCGAAGGCTCGCTCTTGCTCTTCCTGCTCGGAACGGCGTTGCAGCTCTTCGCCATGACGTCGATGGGCATCTTCCTTGCGACCGTCGCAGGCTCCATGCCGCAATTCGGCATGCTGCTGATCCTGTTCCTGCTGCCGTTGCAGGTGCTCTCCGGCGCCATGACGCCGCGTGAAAGCATGCCTGATATCATCCAGTACATCATGCTCCTCGCACCCAACACCCATTTCGTCATTCTGGCTCAATCGGTGCTTTTCAGGGGTGCGGGGCTGGATGTGGTCTGGCCGCAATTGCTGGCGCTGCTGGCCATAGGCTCCGCGCTTTTCGTTTTCGCGCTTCGCCGTTTCAGACGTTTCCTGCGCTGACGGCAGCCGGATCGTGCGCTGATTCCGCCTGTTTCCGCGCAAGTTGAATTAATTGTGTTCGGTAACGGTATGTTCGCGTTCCGTGAATATGCCTATGAGGACGGCTGGGTAAGCGGGCTTTGTTCAGGAGTAGTAAAATGAATATTGCAGCACGTCTGTCACTGGCAGTCATGATCGCACTGGCGGCAACGCCATCTCTCGCGTCAGAAGATATGACGTCGGAGACGAGCGGAGCGATATTCGGTTTCGGCGGCGTCCTGACGAAAGAGGATATGCTGAAAAGTGCGGCCCTCATTCCGGTGGAATATGAGCGCAACGCCATTCTGGGCGGCGGCTATCAGTTCTACCCCTACCACATCGGCAACGTGAAACTCGGCGGCGAAATCGGCGTCGCCGCCAGGTTCGGCAAGGGTTTTACGGGTGAAGTCTGGGCGGGTCCGGTTGCACGCTACGAGCAGATCAGGCTCGGAGAGCGGCTGTTCATCACGCCGAGCTTCACGGCGGGCCTCAGCCTCGTGACCGATGCGCAGCCTGGCCACGAGCGGGAACAGGAAATCAAGGACAACGGCAATGCCAATGTCCTGTTTTATCTCGGGCCTGAGATCAACGTGTCCTTTAGCGAGGATTCCTCGACGGAATTCTTCTGGCGTCTTCACCACCGCTCCGGCGGCGGCAAGACGCTGGGCAACATGAAGGGCGCGACGAACGCCAATGTCTTCGGCGCCCGCTACAAGTTCTGAGCGGCGGGGGCGGCTCCAAGCCCGGCGAACCGTCTGAATTTTAGTCACGTTTCTTTTTCGTTGCAAAGGGGAACCCTTGCGTCTGGCGCATGGGTGGATTGCCTTATTCTGCCTGTTAATTCGTCATCGAAAAGCGCATATAGGGGGCATCAAAGGACGCCGGAACGAAAACGTTACTGACGTCACCTAAACCTCAGAAAGGGTAATGTCATGAACGTAGCACGCAGCTTCAATAACTGGCGCAAATATCGTCAGACCATCAACGAACTCGGCCGTATGAGCACCCGTGAACTGCACGATCTCGGTATCGATCGCAGCCAGATCACCAGCGTCGCCCGCGCCGCCGTTGGCAGGTAATCAAGGCGATATCGCCTCTTTTGAATGCCCAAACGCCCGCTCAGCGGGCGTTTTTGTTTTGGGGATATGGGATGCTTCCACCGCGAATATCCGCCAGATAATCCGGCGATGTCGAAGTCCGAGCCGAAGGGTGGGATTTTCTCGACGTCAGGCGATGAATATCGCCATGCAATGAATGCATATCTGTACTGCAAGCTTATGCCTGTCAAATGCGCAGAAAAATGTTATCTTCCAATCATCGAAAGGGATGTACCTCCTCCCACATCCTTTTGGTAAAGCGGGTGATCCTACTCCTCCTCCCAAAGGATTGCCCCGGGGACAGCGGTTTTCCTCCTCCCATATCGCTGTTCATCTTTTCGAAAAGCCTGCCGCACCTCCTCCCGCGGCAGGCTTTTTTGTTTTCAGAATTTTGCCTTTGTCTTCAGGAAATATCTCAGTCGAAAGCCATCATGCCGATGGGCGTCACGGCGTGGGCGCCTGCACGTTTGGCAAGGGCATAGGCGAGGCACTGCTCCACGGCATCCTGCGGCACGGGCTTGGCCATCACGCCGGCGCCGATGCCGAGATTGACGACGACTTCGGGGTTTGCCGTCATGAAGATCACCACCACGCCATGATCTTCGGAAAGCCGCCGTCCGATCTCCGGGCCGGTCTGTCCGTCGGCAAGGTTGACGTCGACGAAGGCGATATCGGCGCGGCTGCCAAGCGCCACGGCGTCTTCCAGCCGGTTGGCGATACCGATGACATCGGCCTCTTCTTCCGCCTGCAAAATGGAATCCTCTATATCCATGGCGATGAGGAATTCGTCTTCCACGATCAGCACACGCGGCTGTTCCGTGCGGAAACCCGGTTCGTTTTGCAAGACGTCTGCCAACATATGCCTGCCTCCATTCTGTGTTTCAGAGCAACGGATTGAAAACTGTATCGCGGTTGCCGATCATCCGAGGCTTCAACTAAACCCGGAGCGGCGGAACCGGTTCCGTTTTATTTCCCGCCGCTCCAGCGCGGTCGGCATGCAAACACTTCTCGGCGCAACTCGTTCCAAAGTGAGATAAACATAGTGAATGGAGTGTAAACGGTGTGCCTTTTCGGCTATCACCTTTCAAGAGCGAAGCAGTTGATTCGGTTCGGTTTTCATCCGGGGAAGGGGTCGGAGAACGTCGCCGTGGAGCATCTTTCGCCCCCTGGAACACCGTTCTTTCGCCATTATGGGGTGAAAGGCCGGCATGAAAATTCAAAGCGTTACAGCCTCTTTCCCCATCGGGGAGGAAGCGCTGGAACCTTGCCGATCATTCGCGTGCCGCAGTCAAAAGAACGGTGCGGGACCCGATGAGTTTAGAAAGAGAATAAGACGATGACCCAGTCTCCGCGCGCTACCATTGCCCGCAACACGCCCAATATCGCCGTCGTCGGCGTCGGTGGCGGTGGCGGCAACGCGATCAACAACATGATTGCCGAGGGCATCGGCGGCGTCGATTTCATCGCCGCCAATACGGATGCGCAGGCGCTGAAGAAGACCAACGCGCCGCGGCTCGTGCAGCTCAGCTCCGAGCTGACCGGCGGGCTTGGCGCAGGCGCCGATCCCGAGGTCGGCCGGCAGGCGGCGATCGATTCCCTCGACGAGATCATGGATCACCTGAGCGGTTATGACATGTGTTTCATCACCGCCGGCATGGGCGGCGGCACCGGCACGGGCGCTGCTCCTGTCATCGCCGAAGCCTGCCGGGCGAAGAACATCCTGACCGTCGGTGTCGTGACGCTTCCCTTCAGTTTCGAAGGCGCGCGCCGCATGCGGGCTGCCGAATATGGCTTCGCCAACCTGCTCAACACGGCAGATACCGTCATCGTCATCCCCAACCAGAACCTGCTGCGCATTGCCGATGCCGGCACGACCTTCGAAAATGCGCTGAAGACGGCCGACAAGGTTTTGTCGCTGGGCGTGCGCTGCATCACCGATCTCATCCTGCGCGAAGGCCTGGTCAATCTCGATTTCGCCGATGTGCGCTATGTCATGAAGAATGGCGGCCGGGCGCTGATGGGCACGGCGCAGGCCAAGGGTGAAAAGCGCGCATCGGAAGCGGCGGCCGCAGCCATTGCCAACCCGCTACTCGGCGAACCGTCGCTGAAGGAAGCGCGCGGCGCTCTTGTTTCCATTTCCGGTGGCAACGATCTGACGCTCTATGAGATCGATGAGGCAATGACGCTGGTGCGCGAGGCGGTCAGCGAAGAAACCGATGTGGTGATGGGTGCTTCCTTCGACCCGACGCTGGACGGCGCTTTCAAGATTTCTGTCGTTGCCACCGGCCTGCGCAATTGATGCTGGCTGAGGCGGCGCATTGCTGGGCGTTTCTTCTCCCCGCCGGGGAGAAGGTGGCCCGAAGGGTCGGATGAGGGGGCAACGTTGCCGTATCTTGCGACCCTTGCCCCCTCATCCCGCTGCCGCGACCTTCTCCCCGGCGGGGAGAAGAGACAAGCGGCGTGCTCTTCGCTTCTAAGGGAAATCATCCATTCTTAAGCGGCGACGCCGTATAAATAGCATCAACGCCACAAATCGCATGTTTGAAGCCGTCGCGGGCAATTTTCGCGACGGCTTTTTGTTGTTTTTGAACAATTATTCCGCCATTCGAAGAGGCTGCGGTGCTGCGCAGCGTTGATCGGGAAAAAATATAATAGTACTCTTTATGTCGACAAGAGGGATTTGATGATGACGGATATAATTGCTTCTGCCGAGCGCAAGCGCGGCTCCGGCGTGAAGATGGTCTATGATCTGCTACGCGACGAGATTCTCGATCTGGTTCTGCCGCCGGGCAGCCCCATCGACGAGGTGCAACTTGCCGAAAGGTTCAAGATGTCGCGCACGCCGATCCGCGAGGCGCTGGTGCGGCTTTCGGGTGAGGGGCTGATCGATACGCTGCCGAACCGTTCGACCATGGTGTCGAATATCGATTTCCTCAACATGCACACCTATTTCGATGCGCTGGTGTTGATGTATCGGGTAACGACGCAGCTTGCCGCGCAATATCACCGTCCGGAGGATCTGGCCGGAATCCGCGCCCATAATGCGGAATTCGCCATTGCGGTGGAGGAGCAGGATGCGCTGGCGATGATTTCCACCAATGCCGCCCTGCATCTTTCCATCGCCGAGGCCGGGCGCAACCCCTATTTTACCAGCCTGTTCAAGCGGCTGCTGGATGAGGGACGACGCATCCTTCGGCTTTATTACCAGTCCTATGACGATCGGCTGCCGAAGCGCTTCGTCGACGATCATGATGAGATCATCGCGGCGATCGCTGCGCGCGATACCGTTCTTTCCGAGAAACTGGCCCGCGAGCACGCCGAGCAGATCGTGCGGCAGGTGCAGAAACTGCTGGTGCGAAACGAGCGTTTGGAAATAAATCTGTAGCTTGTCGATTTCTTGTCGACAAATAAAATACAAGATTGTAATGTCCTTGTCGAAAGGGTGGCGCGGAGGTGCGTCCATTCCTGAAAAACATGTCCCTTAGGAGCTTGAAATGACGGCCAGCATTTTTTCCGGCGTGATTCCCGCCTTGATGACCCCCTGCAAGGATGATCGCACCCCTGATTTCGATGCGCTTGTTCGCAAGGGCAAGGAACTGATCGCCGATGGCATGTCGGCCGTCGTTTATTGCGGTTCCATGGGCGACTGGCCGCTCCTGACGGACGAGCAGCGCATGGACGGCGTAGAGCGCCTGGTGAAAGCCGGCATTCCGGTCATCGTCGGCACCGGCGCGGTCAACACGGCATCTGCCGTTGCCCATGCCGCTCACGCCCAGAAGGTTGGCGCCAAGGGTCTGATGGTCATTCCGCGCGTCCTGTCGCGCGGTTCGGTCATCGCCGCCCAGAAGGCCCACTTCAAGGCCATCCTCTCGGCTGCACCGGAAATCCCGGCCGTCATCTACAACAGCCCCTATTACGGCTTCGCCACCCGCGCCGATCTCTTCTTCACGCTGCGCGCCGAGCACAAGAACCTCGTCGGCTTCAAGGAATTCGGCGGCCCGGCGGATATGCGTTATGCGGCCGAGAACATCACCAGCCGCGATGACGACGTGACCCTGATGATCGGCGTCGATACCGCCGTCTTCCACGGCTTCGTCAATTGCGGCGCCACCGGCGCCATCACCGGCATCGGTAATGTCCTGCCGAAGGAAGTCATTCACCTCTGCAAGCTGTCGCAGGCCGCCGCCAAGGGTGACGCGGACGCCCGCGCCCGCGCGCTGGAGCTGGAACAAGCGCTCGCCGTTCTCTCTTCCTTCGATGAAGGCCCGGATCTGGTTCTCTATTTCAAGCACATGATGGTGCTGAAGGGCGACAAGGAATACACGCTGCACTTCAACGAAACCGACGCCCTGACCGACAGCCAGCGCGGTTATGTCGAGGCGCAGTTCAAGCTGTTCAACAGCTGGTATGCCGACTGGAGCAAGCTTCCGGGCGCCGTGCAGGCCTGCAAGGCTGCCTGAGATATTGCTGCTGTGAAAAAAAGGCCCGCGACTGCGGGCCTTTTTTGCATGTGATGAGGTTTGATGTCTCTCCTCCGTCATGCCGGTCCCCGGAACAGGCCCGAGGATGATCCGGCATCCAGCCACGGCGCGTCTGCGCCGTGAAAGGACTCTTCCGCGATCAAGGACTTGATCGCGCTGGACCCCGGATCTAGTCCGGCGCGGCGCGGGGATGCTATGCAGTCGCAAAAAGACGCTGAGTGACGTTGTCGCTATGACGCCCGCAATTGCGGGCCTTTTTCATTTCCCCATCCAAATGGTCAGGAAACCGCGTCCAGCCCCTTTTCCAGCAGCCGGTCTAGCCCGGCCATTTCGGCGGCGGTAAGCGTGATGCCTTCGCTTTCGGATTTGGCGCGGGCAGTGAAGCGGCGGCCCGAGGGCAGGCGGGCGCCCTGGCCGATAATGGCGTCGAACAGCACTTCCGCGCGCTGGAAGGGATCGCCGGGGCGGCCCTTGGCAAAGGCCTCAGGTGAAAAAGCGACGATCAATTCGCCATGGGTGGGGGCAAGCGTGGTGGTGCCGAGAAATTCGAGCGCTTCGGGGCTGGTGAGATCGCCGATCATGATGCCGGCGAGAAGCTCGATCATGGTGCCGATGGCCGATCCCTTGTGGCCGCCAAAGGGCAGCATGGAACCGGCAAGGGCCGCCTCTGGGTCGGTCGTCGGCTTGCCGTCGGCATCCAGAGCCCAGCCTTCAGGCAGGGGCTTTCCGGCCCGCCGGTGCAGTTCGATTTCACCGCGGGCCGCAACCGACGTCGCGAAATCGAAGACATAAGGGGAGGTGCCCTTGCGCGGCCAGCCGAATGCGAAGGGGTTGGTGCCAAGCAGAGGCTTGGTTCCGCCGGTGGGCGCGACGGTGGAATAGCTCGGGCACATGACCAGCCCGGCGAGACCGTTTTCGGTCAGCCCTTCGACTTCCGGCCAGAGCGCCGAGAAATGCGTGCAGTCATTGACGACGAGTGCTGCGATGCCCGAGCGTCTCGCCCGCTCCACCAGAACCGGCAGACCAAGTTCGAAGGCGGGGTTGGCGAAGCCGCCATGGGCATTGACCTTGACGATGGCCGTGCCGTCGTCTTCAGCCACTTCAGGTATCGCATCGGGCTTCACCTTGCCGGCCTTGACGGTGCGGAGCGCGCCTTCGATACGGTAGATGCCGTGGGACTTGCAGGCGTCCCGCTCACCGGCAGTAATGACGCGCGCCAACGCGCCCGACTGTACATCATTCAGCCCGGCCCTCAAAAAAATCGACTCGACCCGCTGGAAAAGTGCCTCAATGGTCAAGGTGGTCGTGTCGCTCATCATAGTCCTCCGATAGGGCTCGCACATTTTGAATACATAAAGTATACAAAGGTGTGAGTATTGCAACGTGTCTTTTCGATGAAGCTCAGTCAGAGCAGAAGGCCACCTGTCAAACACGAAGATACCTTAAGCCCTCATTCCTGTGCTTGTCACAGGAAACCGGTCGGCGCGCGTCTGCGCGTCGGAAAGCCTCTTTCAGCCCAAAGACTTGGGCTGGCTAGATTCCTGTGACAGGCACAGGAATGAGGGATGCTGGATGTTTCGCCCACCTTGTCCGCTCGCCGCGCGCCGGCTGGCCTAATCATCCGCGACACCTCATCAGTTCGCATGCGCACAAAATTCTTTTTGTATACTCCTTGTATTTTTATGTTGATTTATCGCTTCCATGGGGAAATAGTGACCGCGCCTTCAAGGGCAGACCAATTCTGGGAGCAAATCAAGAATGAAAAAATCGGTCATTTTCGCCGGCCTCTTGGCCGCCACTTCCGCTATCACCCCGGCCAAGGCCGACAAGCTGGACGACATCATCTCGTCCGGTACGCTGCGTTGCGCCGTCGTGCTCGACTTCCCGCCCATGGGCGCGCGTGATGACGCCAACAACCCGATCGGCTTCGACGTCGACTATTGCAACGATCTCGCCAAGGCGCTCGGCGTCACGGCTGAAATCGTCGAAACGCCGTTCCCCGAGCGCATTCCGGCGCTGATGTCCGGCCGCGTCGATGTCGGCGTTGCCTCGACCTCCGATACGCTGGAGCGCGCCAAGACGGTCGGCATGACCGTGCCTTACTTCGCTTTCGAAATGGCCGTTACCGCCAATGACAAGTCGGGCATCAAGTCCTTCGAGGACATGAAGGGCAAGACGGTCGGCGCTACCGCCGGCACATTCGAAGCCATTGCGCTCGAAAAGTCGGTCAAGGAGTGGGGAAGCGGCGAATTCCGTCCTTACCAGACGCAGGCAGACGTGTTCCTCGCGCTCAGCCAGGGCCAGATCGATGCCACCGTTTCCACCTCGACGGTTGCCCAGTCCAACGTCAAGGGCGGCAAGTTCGCCGGCATCTCCGTGGTCGGCAAGGCGCCCTATGACATCGATTATGTCGCGCTCTTCACCAACCGCGACGAATACGGCTTCATCAACTACCTGAACCTCTTCATCAACCAGCAGGTTCGCACCGGCCGTTACGCCGAACTCTACGAAAAATGGGTTGGCGGCGAAGTTCCCTCCCTCACCGTCAACGGCGTTTATCGCTAATCAGGACTTTTCGTAAACGGCGCGGTCACAGAGATCGCGCCGTTGATCGTTTCTGAAAAGGCGGGACGCCCATGTTCAATTATACATTCCACTGGAATCAGGCGCTGAAGGCTCTGCCGCAGCTTCTGGACGGTGCGGTGGTGACGCTGCAGATCGCCATTCTGTCGATGGCGATCGGTCTTGCCTGCGCCATCGTGCTGACGCTGTTCCGGCTCTCCGGCAACCGCATTCTCGGCGCTTTCGCCGCCGTCTGGGTGGAAATCGCCCGCAACACGCCGGCGCTGTTCCAGATTTACATGGCCCATTTCGGCCTTGGCAATTTCGGCATTCACCTCAGCCCCTATACGGCGCTTCTGGTCGGTATCGCCTTCAACAATGCCGGTTATCTCGCGGAAAATTTCCGTGGCGCGCTAAAGGCCATTCCCGATACGCAGACGCGGTCGGGCCGTTCGCTCGGCATGACCTCGATGCAGACCTTCCGGCTGATCATCCTGCCGCAGATGCTGCGCGTTGCGTTCCTGCCTGCCACCAACCAGATGGTCTGGGCGATCCTCATGACCTCGCTCGGTGTCACGGTTGGCATGAATACGGATCTCGCCGGCGTCACGCAGGCGCTCAATGCGCGCTCGTTCCGTACCTTCGAATTTTTCGCGCTCGCCGCGGTCATCTATTACGTGATCGCCAAGATCGTCACGCTCGCCGCTCGATTGCTGGCCGCGCGTCTGTTCCGTTATTGAGAGAGGTGAGCCATGTTTGAAACCGCTCTCACCTGGAGTGATCTCGCCTTCCTGGCCAAGGGTGCCGGCATGACGCTTGCCGTCACCGCCGTCGCCGTCACGGCGGGCACCGTCATGGGGATCATCTTCGGTATCATCCGTTTCCAGTTCGGCCCCTATTGGTCGCTGCCGCTGACCTTCGTGCTGGATATTTTCCGTTCCGTGCCATTGCTCATCCAGCTCGTTCTCGGCAATGCCTTCCAGTCGATCGCCAAGCTCGGCTGGCCGCCATTCACCACCTCCTGCGTGGTGCTGTCGCTTTATACGGCAGCCTATTGCACCGAGATCGTGCGCGGCGGTATCGACGCCGTGCCGTCCAATACGCGCCGTGCCTGCCGGTCGCTGGGCATGACGTGGTCGCAGGACATGCGCTACATCGTGCTGCCGCTCGCCACTCGCGTGTCGCTGCCCTCATGGATCGGGCTTACCCTTGGTGTGATGAAGGATTCGGCGCTGGTGCTGTGGCTCGGCCTCATCGAGCTTCTGCGCGCCTCGCAGATCCTCGTTACCCGCCTGCAGGAACCGCTGACGATCCTTATGATCTGCGGCGCCATCTACTTCCTTATCAGTTTCCCCATCGCCCGTTTCGGCGGGTATCTCGAAAGACGGTGGTCCCCCAATGATTGAGATCGAAAACGTCCGCAAATCCTTCGGCCCGCTGGAGGTTCTGAAAGGGATCAACCTCACCGTCAACAAGGGCGAGGTGGTCACCATCATCGGCGGCTCCGGTTCCGGCAAGTCGACGCTGCTGACCTGCATCAACGGCCTGGAGCCGATCGACAGCGGCAAGATCGTCATCGACGGCACGGAAGTGCATGCGAAGTCCACCGACCTCAACAAGCTGCGCCGCAAGGTCGGCATCGTCTTCCAGCAGTGGAACGCCTTTCCGCATCTGACGGTGCTTGAAAACGTCATGCTGGCGCCGCGCAAGGTGCTTGGGATTTCCAGGGAAAAGGCCGAGGAAATCGCGGTCAAACAATTGACCCATGTCGGTCTTGCCGAAAAGCTGAAGGTCTACCCGAACCGCATGTCCGGCGGCCAGCAGCAGCGTATGGCGATTGCCCGCGCGCTCGCCATGTCGCCGGAATACATGCTGTTCGACGAAGTCACCTCCGCGCTCGATCCGATGCTGGTGGGCGAGGTGCTCGACACACTGAAGATGCTGGCGGATGAGGGCATGACGATGATCTGCGTCACGCACGAAATGGCCTTCGCCCGTGATGTCTCGAACCGCGTTGCCTTCTTCCATCAGGGTGTGATGGCGGAAATCGGCACGCCGGACCAGCTGTTCGGCGCGCCGCAGCACGCTGAAACGCAGAAATTCCTGGCGAGCGTTCGGTAATGCCAGCCAATGATGTCATCGTCATCGGGGCCGGCGTCGTCGGCCTCTCGGCGGCAATTGCGGCGCAGGGCCGCGGCCTCTCGGTCACGGTCATCGACCGCGAGGGACCAGCGGCGGGCGCGTCCGCCGGCAATGCCGGCGCCTTCGCTTTCACCGATATCCTGCCGCTGGCATCGCCAGGCATTCTATGGAAGGCGCCGAAGTGGCTTCTCGATCCGCTCGGTCCGCTCAGCGTGCCGCCTTCCTATGCACTGAAGATCGCGCCATGGATGTTCCGCTTCTGGCGGGCCTGCGCTGCTTCGAAGGTGGAGCATTCCACCGCCGCCCAGACCGAGCTGATGGATCTCGCGAAGGCCGAGTTGGAGCCGTTCCTGAAAAAGACCGATACCATCGCCATGCTGCGCAAGGAGGGCAACCTCCAGGTCTATGAAAGCGAGGCGGAATTCGAAGCCTCGCTTCCCGGCTGGAAGGCGCGCGAGCGGCACGGCATCGAGTTCCGGCATCTCAATGCCGAACAGATGGCTGAGATACAGCCCGGCATCGCGCCGCGTTTCACCTGCGGCACGTTCACGCCCGGCTGGTATTCCATCGCCGACCCCAAGCTTTATACGCTGGCGCTCGCCGAGCATTTCCGCACCATTGGCGGCCGTATCGAATGCCTCGATATCGCTTCGCTCAGGCCGCTGGAAGACGGTGTCGAGGTGGTGAGCCATGATGGCCGCACCCGCAAGGCCGCCAGGGTGGTGCTGGCGGCCGGCGCCTTTTCGCATCGCATCGCCCGTTCGCTCGGGGAAAAAATTCCGCTGGAAACCGAACGGGGGTATAATACGACCCTGCCGTCCGGCGCCTTCGATCTGCGCACGCAGGTGACTTTTGGCGGCCATGGTTTCGTCGTCACGCGGCTTTCCTCCGGCATCCGCGTCGGTGGCGCGGTGGAATTAGGCGGACTGGAGCTTCCGGCCAATTTCGCCCGTTCCGAAGCGCTGCTGACCAAGGCGAAAGCCTTCCTGCCGGGCCTGAAAACCGAAGGCGGCAAGCAGTGGATGGGCTTTCGCCCCTCGCTGCCGGACAGCCTGCCGGCCATCGGGCAAGCACGGCACACGGCGCGGGTGGTCTATGCCTTCGGCCACGGGCATCTGGGGTTGACGCAATCGGCGGGCACGGCCCGCATCGTCGCCGATCTTCTGACGGGGCAAAAACCCGCCATCGATACAAGGGCATTTTCGCCGCAACGTTTCTGACGGGGATTTCCGATGTCTTCTTCCCTCTCGACAACAGCCGTTCCTGAAGCCCGCAGCATTTTGGCCGGTTCGGCTGAAGGGCCGGCGATCTCCACCACCGAAGCGCTGAGTTTCTGGGGCGGGGTCGATCCCGCCACCGGCCGGGTCATCGACGTGCACCACCCGTTGCATGGCATCTGTCTCACCGGCGGCGTGCTGTTCATGCCCACCAGCCGTGGCTCCTGTACCGGTTCGGGCGTGCTGCTTGATCTTATCCTGACGGGCCGTGCGCCCTCGGCGCTGGTCTTCTGTGAGGCCGAGGACGTGCTGACGCTGGGCGCGCTGATCGCCGCCGAAATGTTCGGCAAGCCTTTGCCGGTGCTGCGCCTCGACGCGGAAAATTTCGCCCGGTTCTCCAAAGCCGTTCATGTCCGTATCGATGAGACGGCCATCGAAGCCGATGGCGTTTCCCTTGCCATCACCCCGCCGGCGACGGCGCATCTCGATCTTCAGGATGACGACCGGGCCATGCTCGAAGGGCGCGATGGCATCGCCGTGCAGCAGGCCATGCGCATCACCGTCGCCATGGCCGCCCAGCAGGGTGCATGGGCGCTTGTCGATGTTATGCAGGGCCATATTGACGGTTGCATCTATGCCAGCCCCGCCAATCTCACCTTCGCGGAAAAAATGGCGGAGATGGGCGCGAAGGTACGGGTGCCGACGACCATGAACGCCATTTCGGTGGACAAGGCGCATTGGCGTTCGCAGGGCATGCCGGAGGATTTCGGCGACCCGGCCGCAAGGCTGGCGGATGCCTATGTGCGCATGGGCTGTCGCCCGACTTTTACCTGTTCGCCTTACCTGCTCGACAGCGCGCCGCAGGCCGGCGACATGATCGCCTGGGCCGAATCGAACGCGGTGATCTTCGCCAATACGGTGCTTGGCGCGCGCACGGCGAAACACCCGGATTTTCTCGATCTCTGCATTGCGCTGACGGGCAGGGCGCCGCTTGCCGGCGTCTATCTGGAGGAAAATCGCCGTCCTCAGCGCATCGTCAATGTGGCGCTGCCGCAGGGTGTGGATGATGCCTTCTGGCCGCTCGTCGGTTATCTGGCGGGCAAGGCCGCGCCGGATTGCATTCCGCTGCTGCGCGGCCTTGGCCCTGCGAAGCCGTCACGGGATGATCTGAAGGCGCTTTGCGCCGCTTTCGGCACCACCTCCGCTGCGCCCATGCTTCATATAGAGGGCGTAACACCGGAAGCCGGTCTTCCGCCTCTCGAAACGGCCGATATCGTTACTGTCTCACCCTCCGATATGGCCGCCGGCTGGTCGCTTCTCAATGAGGGACCGGAAGAGGTGCAACTTGTCGCCATCGGCAGCCCACACGCCTCGCTGGAGGAGTGCCACGCGCTTGCGGCTAAATTTGCCGGCCGCCGGCGTCACGCGGATGTCGCCGTCATCGTCACAGCCGGCCAGCAGGTCATCGATGCGGCCGTGCAGGACGGCACCCTGCAAAGCCTGCACGACAGCGGTGTGCAGGTGCTGCCTGATCTTTGCTGGTGCTCCATTTCCGAGCCGGTCTTCCCGACGAAGACCCGTGCCCTGATGACCAATTCCGGCAAGTACGCCCATTACGGACCCGGCCTCAGCGGTCGCGCAGTGCGCTTCGGCAGCCTTGCCGATTGCGTCGACAGCGCGCTGACCGGCCGTGCTGTTTCCCGTCTTCCTTCCTGGCTTTTCTGAGGAGTTTTGAATGCGCAGTATCAAGACCGTTCATGTCATTTCCGCCCATGCGGAAGGGGAAGTTGGCGACGTGATCGTCGGCGGTGTCAGGCCGCCGCCGGGCGAGACGATCTGGGAGCAGAGCCGCTTCATCGCCCGCGATGAGACCCTGCGCAATTTCGTGCTCAACGAGCCGCGGGGCGGCGTGTTCCGGCACGTCAACCTGCTGGTGCCGCCGAAACATCCTGATGCGGATGCCGCCTTCATCATCATGGAACCGGAAGACACGCCGCCCATGTCCGGCTCCAATTCCATCTGCGTTTCCACCGTGCTTCTCGATGGCGGCATCGTGCCGATGCAGGAGCCGGAAACCCATATGCTGCTGGAAGCTCCCGGCGGGCTGGTGAAGGTGCGTGCCGAATGCCGCAACGGCAAGGCCGAGCGTATTTTCGTGCAGAACCTGCCAAGCTTCGCCGCGAAGCTTGATGCCGAACTCGAGGTCGAAGGCCTTGGAAAGCTCAAAGTGGACACGGCCTACGGCGGCGACAGTTTCGTCATCGTCGATGCCGAAGCAATGGGTTTCAGCCTGAAACCGGAAGAGGCGCACGAGATTGCCCGCCTCGGCGTGCGCATCACCAACGCCGCCAACAAGGCTCTGGGTTTCGATCATCCCGAAAACCCGGACTGGCGGCATTTTTCCTTCTGCCTGTTCGCCGGCAAGGTGGAACGCACGGCCGAAGGCCTGCGGGCAGGGGCGGCCGTCGCCATCCAGCCGGGCAAGGTGGACCGCTCCCCCACCGGCACGGCGCTTTCGGCCCGTATGGCCGTGCTGCATGCACGCGGCGAAATGAAGGAAGGGGAAACGCTGACGGCGGTGTCGTTGATCGGCTCGACCTTCACAGGCCGTATCCTCGGGACCACAACAGTCGGCGACCGCCCGGCCATCCTGCCGGAAATATCCGGCCGCGGCTGGATCACCGGAATACACCAGCACATGCTCGATCCGTCGGATCCATGGCCGGAAGGGTATCGGCTGACGGACACCTGGGGTGCGAGGTAAATAAGGGCGTACAGGTCACTCAGGTGGCATATTGAGATATGTCGCGGCGCTGCGGCATTTTTCTTCTCCCCGCCGGGGAGAAGGTGGCCCGAAGGGTCGGATGAGGGGGCTACGTTAGCGATATTCGGAGAGCTTGCCCCTCATCCCGCAGCCGCGGACATCTCCCGGCGGGGAGAAGAAACAAGCGGTACACGCTCGTTCCAACAGGGCTAAAGCTTCACCGGCCCAACCGCTTCGTCGTCTCCCGCACGATAAGCTCGAAGCCGACATCCACCCGCGCACCCTCGGGAACAGCGGCATCCTTTTCTGCCTCCAATATCGAAAGCAACAACTCGCCCGCCCTGCGGCCGATCATCTGTGCGTCGACCCGTATCGTTGAAATCGCCGGATAGCATTGTCTGCCAATGTCAAAATCACCGAAGCCGAGAATGGAAATCTGATCTGGTACATGAATGCCGCGGCGATGACATTCCATCAGCGCACCGACAGCGGAAATATCCGACACGGCGAAGATGGCTTCGACATCGGGCGCCTTGGCCAACAGGGAGCCCAGCGTTTTCGCGCCGTGATCGTATGAGACCGGCGCGCTGCCCTCGCGGATGATGAGATCATCGGCGATGCCGGCTTCGCGCAGGGCAGACCCGAAACCGAGCAGGCGGCTTTCGCCGCGCCAGTCCTTAACGTCGCCATCGGCTCGGGAGCCAAGTGCGCCTATGCGCGTGAATCCAAGCGATATCAGGTGTTTCGCGGCGGTTCTTCCCACTTCGTAATTGGAGAAACCGACCGCGTGGTCGATCGGATGTTCGGGTACGTCCCATATTTCAACGATCGGGATACCGGCGCGCATCAACACTTCGCTAGCCATCTTGGTATGCACCGTGCCGGCGACGACGATGGCATCGGGGCGGCGCTCCATCATGGTGCGGATGACGCGTTCTTCTTCCTGCAGATCGTACATGGTGTAGCCGATCAGCAACTGGTAATCGGCGGCGCGCAGCGCATTGGCAAGCCCCTGTGCGCTATCGGCGAAGTTGGAGTTGGTGAGCGTCGGCAGGATGGCGGTAATGAAATTGGTGCGGCGGGAGGACAGCGAACCGGCAATCCGGTCTGGCACATAGCCAAGCTTCTCGATGGCTTTCATCACCTTCTGGCGGGTCTCTTCGGACACCAGGGCGGGATCGGCCAGCACCCGCGAAACGGTCATCTTGGAGACGCCCGCGAGTTTCGAGACATCGCTCATGGTTGCTTTTTTTGACGTGACTAACGCTGCGGCCAAGGGCGTGCGCTCCACCAAAGCATGTCTCCCTAAATTCGAACCGGTTCAGGACAAGACATACACGAAGACAATAAGGGAAAGCACGCCGTATGATTGCAGATCGATGCGGCGTGCACCGGATTTATGCGACGCGGCTATAGACGAGATGGTAAAAACGCCCGTCGCACATGCTCATCATCTCATCCGTCAGCACCCGACCTTCCAGCCGGACGGGGGAAACCAGCGCTTCCTCCACCGCCTCCATCGACGGATAGTCGATTTCCTGCACCATGATGATCGAGGCCGCGTCCGGGTCCGTGCGCTCGGTGCGCATCACCCGCACGGCCTGCGCATTCGGCATGCGTTTCCAGACCGGCAGCAACTTTTCCTCGACGATGCGGAAAAACTCCTCCTCCCGGCCGGGGTGAATCCTGCCTTCGAAAATTGCCGAGCGTGTATACATGTTTCCTCCCGAATGAATGCCGACCGAAACAGTTCTGTAGATCGGACTTGCAATGATACCGATAACATGCATTATTGATCCTGCCAAGAACGTGAAGCGGTGTCGAACAGAGGAAAATCGATAACCAGCCGAAATCATTGAATTTCATAGGAGATTCATCTGGTTTTGTGCTTTCGCGCCTTCTTGGGAGGAGTTTTTAGTCAATCGCGTTAAAATGTTATCGAGAACATTTTCCGGTTTGCGCAAGGCCGCTGTTCCATTCTGGGCAGCCACTATAAGGTTGGAGGAGAAACCATGAGCATATCCAGATTTCTGAAGAACATGACCGTTGCCGTCGGTGTTGCAGCAGCAACGCTTGCCGCCACCACGTCCGCCCATGCCGTCTCGATCAGCGAGATCACGGCGCGCGGCAAGGTCAAGATCGGTGTTCTGACCGGTGCGCCGCCGATGGGCATGGTGGATGAGAAGGGCAATCCTTCCGGTTACGACGTCGATGTCGCCAATCTCATCGGCTCTTACCTGTCGCTGCCGGTGGAACTGGTGCCGCTGACACCGCCCGCCCGCATCCCCGCCCTTCAGACCGGCAAGGTCGACTTCCTTGTTGCGACGCTTGCGCCGACCGGCGAGCGCGCCAAGACCGTGATGTTCACGCAGCCTTACAGCGCCTTCAACATGGACATCATTTCCGGCAAGGACCAGAAGTTCGAAAATCTCGACAGCCTCAAGGGCAAGCGCGTTTCGGTCAATCGCGGCTCTTCGCAGGAAACCGCGCTGCGCAAGGCCAATGTCGAAGGTCTCGAAATCGTCGTTTACGAAGACGATTCCACCAGCGCCCAGGCACTGCTTGCCGGCCAGGTCGATGCTGTCGCCCTGCCGTCCACGGTTGGCGAAGCGATCATCAAGCAGCGCCCGGAAGCCGGTCTGCAGGTTGGTTTCACCTTCTTCCAGCAGGGCAATTCCATGGCGACCAAGCTTGAGGACTTCGAGCTGCGCCAATGGCTGAACACCTCCATCTATCTCATGAAGATGTCCGGCGATCTCGACCGCATCTCGGTCAAGTGGACCGGCCGTCCGCTGCCGCAATTGCCAAGCTTCTGATTGAGCCTTTCAACGCGCCCGCCGGGAAGATTTTCGGCGGGCCCGGGAAATGTCAACGGAGTGACGCATGTCCTATACATTCCAATTCGGCGCGCTCGCCCAGTATCAGAACGAGATTCTGAACGGCATATGGCTGACGATCAAGCTGTCTGTCCTGTCCATCGTGCTCGGCTGCGCTTTCGGCATTCTTTTGGCCTCGCTGCGGTCCATCAATGGCGGCATCGTCCGCATCATCGTGGACGGTTATGTGGAAGTCATCCGCAATACGCCGTTTCTCGTGCAGCTTTTCATCGTCTATTTCGGCCTGCCGGGCCTCGGCTTCAGGGTAGGGGCGGATACGGCGGCGCTGATCGGCATGACGATCAACCTTGCTGCCTATTCGACGGAAATCATCCGCGCCGGCATCGAGGCGGTGCACAAGTCGCAGATCGAGGCGGGCGAGGCGCTGGGTTTCACCAAGTACCAGATCTATCGCCACGTCATCATCGTGCCGGCTATCGCCAAGGTCTATCCATCGCTGTGCAGCCAGTTCGTGCTGATGATGCTGGCATCGAGCATATGTTCGGCCATTTCCACCCATGAGCTTGCGGCCGCTGCGGCCTTCGTGGAATCGCAGACCTATCGCTCCTTCGAGGTCTATATCGTCGTCACGCTCATCTATCTTGCGCTGGCGCTTTCGCTGCGGCTCATCCTTGCCCTCGTCGGCATGTGGCTGTTCGGCCGTCGCGTTGCCCGCAAGACGATGACCGCCATGCCGGAGGTGCAGTCATGACTCTTCGAACTTTCGGCTGGAACGAATTCGGCTTCCTGCTGACCGCCCTGCAATGGACCGTGCTTCTGACGATCATTGCGCTTATCGGCGGCGGCATCGTCGGCTTCTTCGTGGCGCTCGCCCGCACCTCGAATTTCAAGGCGCTGCGCATTGCCGCCGGCACCTATATCCAGGTGATCCAGGGCATTCCGGTGCTGATGATCCTGTTCCTGTCCTATTACGGCCTCAGCCTTGCCGGGCTGGAACTGCCGCCGCTCTTTGCCGCCGGCGCCTCGATGACGATCTATACATCGGGATACCTCGCGGAAATCTGGCGCGGCTGCATCCAGGCGGTGCCGAAACAGCAATGGGAAGCGTCGGAATCGCTCGCTCTCACCCGCGCCCAGCAATATCGCTACGTCATCCTGCCGCAGGCGATCCGCATTTCGCTACCGCCGACCGTCGGTTTTGCCGTTCAGGTCGTCAAGAATACGTCCATCGCATCGATCATCGGTTTCGTCGAACTGGCGAGAGCGGGGCAGCTCATCAACAATGCCACGTTCCAGCCGTTCCGCGTCTTCGTCGCCGTGGCCGTGCTTTATTTCGTCGTCTGCTACCCGTTGTCCCAGCTGTCGCGTTGGCTGGAAAGGAGGCTTCATGCCGGAAGTAATCGTTGAAAACGTTCACAAGAGCTTTGGCGCTCTGGAAGTCCTCAAAGGCGTGTCGCTGACGGTCGGCCGCGGTGAAGTCTTCGCCCTCATCGGCCGCTCCGGCTCGGGCAAGAGCACGCTGCTGCGCTGCATGAACGGGCTGGAGAAGATCAATTCCGGCCGTATCGAAATCGCCGGTCATGCGATTGGCGAAGATGCCAGGGCGTTGCGCAAGCTGCGCACCGATGTCGGCATCGTGTTCCAGAGCTACAATCTCTTCCCGCATCTGACGGTCGGCGAAAACATCATGCTTGCGCCGCGCATCGTCAAGGATGTGGCGAAATCGGAAACGAAGGATATTGCCCGCGAGGTTCTGCAACTCGTCGGCCTGTCGGAGAAATTCGATTCCTATCCGGATCAGCTTTCCGGCGGCCAGCAGCAGCGCGTGGCGATTGCCCGTTCGCTCGCCATGCGGCCGAAGGTGATGTTGTTCGATGAGGTGACCTCGGCGCTCGACCCAGAACTCACCGAGGAAGTGCTGACCGTCATGGAAAACCTCGCCAAAGACGGCATGACCATGATCCTCGTGACCCACGAAATGGCCTTTGCGCGCCGCGTCGCGACCGAAACCATCTTCATGCACAAGGGCAAGATCTGGGAGCAGGGCCGTTCTTCCGAACTCTTCGCCAACCCGCAAACGCCGGAACTCCGGCAATTCGTCAAGGCCGATGTGAAGTAGTTCACCGGCGCAAAGGAAACTTCATGACCACTGAAATCGTGCAATTGTGCCCGCTCATCCCGGCGCTGGAAGAAGAACTCGCGCAGCGCTTCACCGTGCATCGCCTGTTCGAGGCTGCTGACAAGGCGGCGTTCCTTGCTGAAAAGGGTGCTTCAATCCGCGGCGTCGTTACCGGCGGCCATATCGGCCTGCCGGCGGATATCGGCGCTGCACTCCCCAATCTTGAAATCGTCGCCATCAACGGTGTCGGTTTCGACAAGGTCGATCTCGCCGAAGCCAAGCGACGCGGTTTCCGCGTTTCCAACACGCCTGACGTGCTGACCGCCGATGTTGCCGACCTAGCGCTCGGCCTCGTTCTGGCGCAGGCACGCAAGCTGCCGCAGGCCGACCAGCATGTGCGCACCGGCCAATGGCTGAAGGGCGATATGGGGCTTTCCACCCGCGTGGCCGGCCGCCGTTACGGCATATTCGGCCTCGGCCGCATCGGTCAGGCAATCGCAAAGCGGCTTGAAGGTTTCGATGCGCGCATTTCCTACACCGCCAGAAACCGCCGCGATGTCGCCTATGATTATTATGACAGCATCGAGGCGCTTGCCGCCAATTGCGACGTGCTGATCATCGCCGCCGCCGCTACTGCCGAAACCCGCCATATCGTCAATGCGGATGTGCTGAAGGCCCTCGGGCCCCAGGGTGTGCTTGTCAATGTGGCGCGCGGTTCGCTGGTGGATGAAAAGGCGCTGGTCGAAGCGCTTGCGAACGGCACGATCGCAGGTGCTGCGCTGGATGTCTTCGAGGATGAGCCGCGTGTGCCGGAAGCGCTTTTCGCCTTCGACAATGTCACGCTCGCGCCGCATGTCGGCAGCGGCACGCACCAGACGCGGCGCGCCATGGCCGATCTCGTTCTCGCCAATCTCGATGCCCATTTTGCCGGGAAAGAACTGCCGACGCCGGTGGTGTGACCGTCAACGAATTGCCGCCTGTGGCCTTGACGGCGCAGCTTCGGTTGCGCCGTTTTGATTCAAGCCGGCAGGGCTTCAGGGAGGCTGCTGCAAAAGGCGGGTTTCCCGGCAATCTCCCGTCGTTGTTCATATTTATATAAGACGTATAATCCTACTATTCTGCTTCCTTATAAAATGATGAGGCGGAGAGGTGCGTTCCAAAGGCCCGAAGACACCCGAAGAGAACCGGATGTCGCGAAAAAAGCGCGATCTCACGCCATCCGCCACTCCTGACATGAGCGAAAACACCAATCCTTCCGACCGGCACGCGCTTCTGGAAGCGATGATCGACCACGTGCCGGATTTTATCTATGCCAAGGATCTGGAAGGGCGCTTTCTTTTCGCCAATCGCGCCATCGTCACCGAAAACGGTTTTGACACGGTCGAGCAACTGATCGGGCTCACCGATTACGATATTAACGGTGAAGCGGCGCGACGTGCCGGCATTCCCGATACCGAGGCGCGGGTGATGCGCACCGGCGAACCGGATCTCGGTTACGAAGAGCGCGCAATGCGCGGGGATATCGACCGCTGGCTCATGATGTCGCGCGTGCCGCTGAAGGACAAGGCCGGCAATATCATCGGTGTGGTCGGCGCCTCGCGGGATATAACCCAGAAAAAGGCTTCGGAAAGACTGCTTCAGGCGCAGGCGCATATTCTGGAAATGATCGTCGCGGCGGCGCGCATCGAGGATTTTCTCGAGGAGTTCGTCAAGGCCATCGAAAATCTCGCGACCGGACTGGCCTGCGCGGTGCGGGTGTTCGATGCGGCGGAAGGGGAGCCTTCCGTTTATGCCTCGCCGGCACTGGCGCAGCAGGTGGGGCTGGCCGCGCTTGTTTCCAGCGTCAGCGATCCTGAGAGCCTTGTCCATCCGGCAGAAAATATTGCGTTTAGTTTCGATATTCCCGCCAGCGAAGGCAAGGCGCATGGTTTCGTCTGGTGCATGCTGGCCGGCCGCCAGCCGGATGCGGCGCTGGTGGAATTTATCGGCGCTGCGGCGCGCATGGCGGGTTTGGCGATCGACCGCAAAAGGGCGGCGGAGCATATCGCCTTCCTGGCGGACCACGACATGCTGACCCGGCTGCCGAACCGCCGTTTCCTCGATACGAGGCTGCCGGAAATACTGGCGGCGGCGGCAAAGGCGAACCGAAGGGTCGGTATCGGTTTTCTGGATCTCGACAATTTCAAGCAGATTAACGATACGCTCGGCCACAGCATCGGCGACGCGTTGCTGTCGAAAACCGCCGAGCGCATTGCGAAAAGCCTCCGGAAGAACGATCTCGTTCTCAGGGTCGGCGGCGACGAGTTCGTTATCATTCTCGAAGAGCGCAGGGACGATGTCGAAAACCGCCTGCAGCGCATCCGCGCCGCGGTCTCGCAGCCCTTGCGTATCGGCAATTACGATATCAAGGTCACATGCAGCATCGGCATGGCCTTTTTCCCGGAGCATGGGGAAACCACGGCGGAAATCGTCGCGGCGGCCGATCTCGCTATGTATGAAGCCAAACATACCGGGCGCGACAGCATTGCCACCTTCACCCCGAACATGGCGGATGATCTGAGAAAGAAGTTCACCCGCATCGAGGAACTGCGAAAGGCGGTAAAGAGGGACGAGTTTGTCCTATACTTCCAGCCGCAGGTCGATCTTGTCAGCGGCCGGATCAGCGGCGTGGAGGCGCTGGTGCGCTGGCAGCACCCCACGGAAGGTCTGCTCGGTCCTGCGGAATTCATCGGGCTTGCGGAAGAAACCGGGCTCATCGTCGAACTCGGAGAAAGCATTCTCGAAAAGGCCTGTCGTCAGGCACAGGCATGGGCCGCCGCTGGCCTGTCGCCCGTCAAAATGGCGGTCAATATCTCGCCTCGGCAGTTTCAGGGCGGGCTGGTGCAGCAGATCAGATCGGTGCTCAAGGAAACCGGCCTTGCGCCATCCCTGCTGGAAATCGAAATCACCGAGACGCTCATCATTCAGGATGTCGAAACATCGTTGCGGATCATGCGGGCCATCAAACAGATGGGTGTCAGTCTGGCGCTGGATGATTTCGGTATCGGTTATTCCTGCCTCGGCATGCTCAAGACATTCCCGCTGTCCTGCATGAAGATAGACCGCTCGTTCCTCACCCATCTGCCGGAAAAGACCAAGGACAGCGCCATCGTCTCGATCATGATCCAGCTTGCCGGATCTCTGGGCATCGATGTCATTGCCGAAGGTGTGGAAGCCGGCGATCAGGCGACATTTCTGCGGGATGCCGGCTGCCCCTACGGTCAGGGTTATTACTTCAGCCGCCCGGTGCCGGCAGAGGCGATCGAAGACATGCTGGCGAAGACGACGATATTCGCGACCGGCTTACCCGAAGGCCGCCTATAGGCTGCCTCGGGCGACCGGTTGTTTCAGATCGCCCAAATATGGCTTCCCGGGAGAGGCCGGGCGGACGTTTTGCCGCCTGCATCCTTTCCTGTTCCTCGATGAAAACCACTTTGCTTCCCCATGCCCGCGCGTGCTGACGCCTCCCGATCCGGACGGGACGGGAGCGTTTGTTGTTTTGGTGTCTTATAATTTAGAAATTTAAGACAATATTTAAAAGTAATAAATTCTATTATTTTTAAATTATAATAAGAAATATTATATTTTAAACTATTAAATTGTTGTAATTTTACTACGAAATTGAATTGTGTACTTTGTCTGTATTTGTATTTCGTCGATTTAAATTGCGAGTCTGCAGCAACTTCTGTCATTTGCTGAATCAGCGCAGGGAAGCGGGCGGCAGGGAAAAGACCAGCCCTCAAATTTGCGCATTCGTTGAAAAATTTTTGACTGGAGATTACAAATGAACATCAAGAGCCTTCTCATCGGCTCCGCTGCGGCTCTCGCAGCAGTATCCGGCGCACAGGCCGCTGACGCTATCGTCGCTGCCGAGCCGGAAGCCATGGAATATGTTCGCGTCTGCGACGCTTTCGGCACCGGCTTCTTCTACATCCCCGGCACCGAAACCTGCCTGAAGTTCGACGGTTACGTCCGTTTCCAGACGGACTTCGGTCGCAACCAGTCCGGCACTTCCGACTGGGATTCGTTCACCCGCGCTCAGTTCAACACCGACACCCGCACCGACACCGAACTCGGCGCTCTGCGCGGCTACATCGGTCTGCGCGGCCAGGCCGACAACGACACCGACCGTAACATCGTTCTCGATCAGGCTTTCATCGAACTCAGCGGCCTGAAGGTCGGTTTTTACTACAACTGGTGGGATGATGGTCTCTCTGGTGAGTATGACCAGCTCAGCTCCAACCGCACCCGTCTGAACGCTGTCCGTTACACCTACGACGCCGGCTCCTTCTACGTTGGTGCCGCTGCTGAAGAGCTGGAAGGCTCGCGCAAGGGTACGTCAGAGCTTGGCGTTTCAAAGGGTGGCAAGTTCAAGACCAACACGAACGATGTCGGCGTCAGTGCTATCATCGGCGGCAAGTTCGGCGGCGTTAAGGCCAACCTGCTAGGCGCGTACGACACCAACCAGGAAAACGGTGCAATCCGTGCAATCCTCACGGCTGACATCGGTCCGGGCACTCTCGGCCTCTCCGGCGTATGGGCTTCCGGCGCCAACTACTACTACGAAGAATCCGAATGGTCCGTTGCAGCTGAATACGCCATCAAGGCAACCGACAAGCTGACAATCACCCCCGGCTTCCAGTATTTTGGCACGATCGACATCGGCGCAAACAACGACTTCGTAGGCAACCGCGATGCATGGCGTGCTGGCGTAGCTGCTGGCTACAAGATTACTTCCGGCCTCTCCACGAAGGTCGCGGTAACCTATCAGGACGTCGACGGCCGCGAAGGTCGCGACAGTGGTGCTGGCGACAGCTGGACCGGTTTCGTTCGTCTCGAGCGCGCGTTCTAATAGTCTACAAAAAGCATAGTAGGGTTAGACAACTCAGATCCACCCCGTTTCCGAACGGGTGAGTCACTAGCTCCAGTCAAAGTTCCTGACATGATGTCAGGTTTGCTCCCCGGACCCCTCCAGGCCGGGGAGTTTTTGCGCTTATAGTCAATGCGTGGATGGCGGCTCCGTCCATTGGGTTGGAGAATGCGTGCGGGCTTGCTGCTCCTCCTTTGCTCCCAAATGTGATACAGCAAAATCGGCTATCCCGTGAGGAGGGCGATTGAGTAATTGTCTGCAATATGAAATATTATTGTATACAATAAATCAGGTGCTCCCATGGAATTCGATTTTACTGCGCTTGAGCCGCAAAGCCGTTATCGTTTGCTGACCAATTTTATCGGTCCACGGCCGATAGCGCTTGTCACGACGCGCTCGGCCGCTGGCCACAACAATGCCGCGCCGATGAGCTTTTTCAATGTTTTCTCCCATGATCCGCCGATCGTTGTTCTCGGCATCCAGCCGCGTGTGACGGGCGAGGAAAAGGATACGATGGCCAATATTCGTCGCACCGGCGAATTCGTCATCAACATGGTCGATATGGCTCTGTCAGAACAGATGCTCGTCTGCGGCCTCGGTTTCGACAGCGAGGTCGATGAACTTTCGATTGCCGGATTGACGGCCACGCCCTGCAGCAAGATCGATGCAAGCTTTGCGGCGGAATCGCCCTGCGCCTTCGAATGCCGTGTGGAGCGCCTGATCGATTATCCACGCCGCACTCTGGTATTGGGCGAAGTCGTGCACATGCATGTCCACAAGGATTGCCTCGATGCGGAAGGGCGTTATGTCGATCCGGACCGATATCAGCCGATCGCGCGCCTGCATGCCGATAATTACATCAGCTCGGATCGCCAGTTCGTCCTCAAGGCGCCTGCGATGACCGAGTTCATCAAGCCGGATGGCGAGTGAAGGTTCCTGCGGCTGAAGCGCCGAATACCTTTTGCCTGCCGCCGCAAACTCGAGAAAATGAGAGGGCAGGGCACCGGGGCGGCGATGACGATTGGTTTCGTTTCCCGGCGTTGTGCGGCAGGTCAGGCGAAACGACGGATGGGTCAATGCCGCGATAAAGCTGCGTCCAGTGTGGTTGGAGTGGTTGACCAAACGTCGCGCCCATGACTGCCCGCGCCTGACGGAACCCAGTCTTGTCACCCGGCACGGTTTTCAGGAAAACAACGGCATCCATTTGCGGGCTTCTCCGCCTCGTTCTAGTGTTCTCCTGCTCGCACCATCCGCAGGGTCGCGAGCGACGCGGGAGGACGCATGATCGACAAGCTGGAATTTTTCATTGCATTGGCGCGCGCAGGGCATTTTGGCCGCGCGGCGGAGGAGTGCGGCGTTTCCCAACCCAGTCTCTCGGCCGCGATCCGGCAGCTGGAGGACCAGCTTGGTGTCGTTCTTGTGGTGCGTGCAGCGCGTTATCAGGGGCTGACACCGGAGGGCCAGCGTGTTCTCGAATGGGCGCGTCGCATCGTCGCCGATACGCGCACCATGCGCGAGGAAATGCGGGCCGCGCGCAAGGGTCTGGCGGGCCACATCCGCCTTGCGGTCATTCCGACGGCCCTTGCGATGGTGCCGCGATTGACGGAATCCTTTCAGGCGCGGCATCCCGATGTGACCTTTTCCGTGACGTCACGCACCTCGCTTCAGGTCCTGAGCCAGATCGAAAACCTCGAGATCGACGCGGGAATCAGCTATCTCGACAATGAACCTCTTGGCCGAGTGACCACGGTGCCGCTCTATTCGGAGCGATATCACCTGATTGCAGCAGCCGGAACGCCGCTCGCCGATCAGGAAAGCGTTACCTGGAAGCAGGTTTCCGGTCTTAGGTTATGCCTATTGACTTCGGATATGCAGAACCGTCGCATCATCAACAAGCATATGGCTGAAGCGGGCGTAGAGGTGAAACCGACATTGGAGTCCAACTCCATGATTGTGCTGTTTTCGCATATCCGAACCGGACAATGGGCTTCAATAATGCCGCGTAACATAGCGGAATCATTCGGCTTTCCAAAACAGATCAGAATGATACCGATTACCGAGCCGGATGCGGAACATCTGGTGGGACTTATCGCGACCTATCGCGAACCACACACCCCGCTCGTTTCTGCGCTTCTTCATGAGGCGCGTCAGCGCGCAGCGGCGATGGCTTTTGATAGGAATTTCCTATCGGTTGACGAAAACACATTATTGACCTGATCCGGCCGACCTCGCCATTCTCCAGAACCATGCAGGGGCTGCGCTGGCACTGAAACATGTGCCGTTCGCCATACCTGCCCCTGTCGGTTTGGGAGGACTGGCTTATGAATATCCGTGCGGTTGCCGCAGATGAGGCGGCTCGTGTTTCCGCTATCATTGACGAACTTCTCCACCTGGAGGGGCCTTTGCTGCCCATTCTGCACGCGGTGCAGGAAGAATTCGGCTACATACCGGAAAGCGCCAAGCAGATCGTCGCATCCGCGCTGAATATTTCGCGCGCCGAGGTCCATGGCGTCGTGACCTTCTATCCCGATTTTCGAGATCATCCGTCCGGCCGGCATGTGCTGAAGCTCTGTCGCGCCGAGGCTTGCCAGTCGATGGGTGGCGAGCCTCTTGCGGACACCATCAAGAACCGGCTCGGCCTCGACTGGCACGAAACCGCAGCCGACGGTTCCGTCACGCTGGAGCCGGTCTTCTGTCTCGGGCTTTGCGCACAGGCGCCCGCGCTGATGCTGGATGGCGAGCTTCATGCGCGACTGGATGAGCACTGTCTTGGCGACATTCTGGCGGAGGCGGGCCGATGAGTGCCACCGTTTTTGTTCCAGGCGATTCCGCCGCGCTTGCCGTTGGCGCAGACCGTGTCGCCGAAGCAATCGGCCGCGAGGCGGCCAGCCGCAACCTCGAGGTTCATATTGTCCGCAATGGATCGCGCGGCATGCTCTGGCTTGAAGTGCTGGTGGAAGTGCGCACCCAACATGGCCGTATTGCCTACGGGCCGGTCAAGGCCAGCGACGTTGCCTCGCTTTTCGATGCGGGTTTTCTCACCGGCGGCGAGCATCGTCTCTGTCTCGGGCCGACGAAGGACATCCCGTTCCTGAAAAGCCAGACGCGCCTGACATTTGCCCGCTGCGGCGTTACCGATCCATTGTCGCTTGCGGATTACCGCGCCTATCAGGGCTTGAAAGGCCTCGAAAAAGCCGTCGCCATGGCGCCGGCCGATGTCGTTGCGCAAGTGACCGAAAGCGGCCTGCGCGGACGCGGCGGCGCGGGGTTCCCGACCGGTGTCAAATGGAAGACCGTCGCCGATGCGGTGGCCGACCAGAAATATATCGTCTGCAACGCCGATGAGGGCGATAGCGGCACCTTCGCCGACCGCATGATCATGGAAGGCGATCCCTTCGTGCTGATCGAGGGCATGGTGATTGCCGGCCTCGCCGTCGGCGCGACGAAAGGTTTCATCTATACGCGCTCGGAATATCCTTACGCCATCAAGGTCATGGAACAGGCGATCGCAATCGCCCGCCGCGAAGGCATCATCGGCCCATCCGTGCTTGGTTCCGGGCGGGCCTTCGATCTCGAAGTGCGCATGGGTGCCGGCGCCTATGTCTGCGGCGAGGAAACCTCGCTTCTGAACAGTCTGGAAGGCAAGCGCGGAACCGTGCGCGCCAAGCCGCCGCTTCCTGCTTTGCAGGGCCTGTTCGCCAAGCCCACCGTCGTCAACAATGTGATTTCGCTCGCCTCCATTCCGGTCATCATGGATCGCGGCGCGGCGTTTTATCGCGATTTCGGCGTCGGCCGCTCGCATGGCACCATTCCCATCCAGCTTGCCGGAAACATCCGGCATGGCGGGCTTTACGAGACCGCCTTCGGCCTGCCGCTCGGGCAGCTGGTTAATGATATCGGTGGCGGCACGATCACCGGCCGCCCGGTCAAGGCGGTGCAGGTGGGCGGTCCGCTCGGGGCCTATTTCCCGGTTTCGCTGTTTGACACGATCTTCGACTACGAAGCCTTCACGGCCGCCGGTGGCCTGATCGGCCATGCCGGCATCGTGGTTTTCGATGACACGGCCGATATGCTGCATCAGGCCCGGTTCGCGCTGGAATTCTGCGCTGTCGAAAGCTGCGGCAAGTGCACGCCCTGTCGCATCGGCTCCACACGCGGCGTCGAGACGGTGGACAGGATCGCGCTCGGCATCGAGCGGGAGAAAAATACGGCACTCCTCGCAGACCTCTGCAAAACCATGAAATTCGGTTCGCTCTGTGCGCTTGGCGGTTTCACGCCCTATCCCGTCATGAGCGCACTCCGGCATTTCCCTGATGATTTTGCCCCCATCCCACGTGTTGAAGCGGCGGAGTAAGACCATGGCCCTTGTAACAGAATTCGACTATGGAACCCCCAAATCCCACGCAACGGACATGGTGACGCTCACCATCGACGGCAGGCAGGTGACTGTCCCTGCGGGAACCTCGATCATGCGCGCCTCGCGCGAAGCGGGTATCGATGTTCCAAAGCTCTGCGCCACCGACATGGTGGATGCCTTCGGTTCCTGCCGCCTCTGTCTGATCGAGGTGGAGGGCCGCAATGGCACCCCCGCCTCCTGCACCACGCCTGTCGCCCCCGGTCTCGTCGTGCACACGCAGACGGAGCGGCTGAAGCAGATCCGCAAGGGCGTGATGGAGCTTTATATTTCCGATCACCCGCTCGACTGTCTGACCTGCGCCGCCAATGGCGATTGCGAGTTGCAGGATATGGCCGGCGCCGTTGGCCTGCGCGATGTGCGTTACGGTTACGAAGGCGACAACCACGTCAAGGTCCGCACCGGCGATGGCGATCTCAATGCCCGCTGGATGCCGAAGGACGAAAGCAATCCCTATTTCACCTACGATCCTTCCAAATGCATCGTCTGCTCCCGTTGCGTGCGCGCCTGCGAGGAAGTGCAGGGCACTTTCGCGCTGACGATCGAAGGCCGCGGTTTTGAAAGCCGTGTGTCGCCCGGCGCGCATGAGGCGTTCCTCGATTCCGACTGCGTTTCCTGCGGCGCCTGCGTGCAGGCCTGTCCGACGGCGACGCTGACGGAGAAATCGGTGATCGAGATCGGCCAGCCGGAGCATTCGCTGGTCACGACCTGCGCCTATTGCGGCGTCGGCTGCTCCTTCAAGGCGGAAATGCGCGGTGAGGAGCTGGTGCGCATGGTGCCGTGGAAGGACGGGCAGGCCAATCGCGGCCATTCCTGCGTCAAGGGCCGCTTCGCTTATGGTTATGCCACCCACAGGGACCGCATTCTCAACCCGATGATCCGCGAAAAGATCAGCGATCCATGGCGGGAAGTCACGTGGGAGGAAGCCTTCTCCCATGTTGCCTCGGAGTTCCGGCGTATCCAGGGTCAATATGGCCGGGAATCCATCGGGGGCATCACCTCGTCCCGCTGCACGAACGAAGAAACCTTCCTCGTCCAGAAGCTCATCCGCGCCGGCTTCGGCAATAACAACGTCGATACCTGCGCCCGCGTCTGCCATTCGCCGACGGGCTACGGTCTCGGCCAAGCCTTCGGCACTTCCGCCGGCACGCAGAATTTCGATAGCGTCGAGCAGTCCGATGTGGTGCTGGTGATCGGCGCCAATCCGACCGATGGGCATCCTGTTTTCGGCTCGCGGCTGAAAAAGCGGCTGCGCCAGGGCGCGAAGCTGATCGTCATCGATCCGCGCCGTATCGATCTCGTCCGCACACCGCATGTGGAGGCGTCCTTCCACCTGCCGCTGAAGCCCGGAACGAATGTTGCGGTGCTGACGGCGCTTGCGCATGTCATCGTCACGGAAGGTCTGTTCAACGAAGCCTTCATTCGCGAGCGCTGCGACTGGTCGGAATTCGAGGATTGGGCCGCTTTCGTTGCCGAGCCTCAGCATAGCCCGGAAGAAACCGAAAGCTTCACCGGTGTGCCGGCAGAAGAGGTGCGCGGCGCCGCACGTCTTTATGCCAGGGGTGGCAATGGCGCCATCTATTACGGGCTCGGTGTCACCGAACACAGCCAGGGGTCTACCACGGTGATGGCGATCGCCAATCTGGCCATGGCGACCGGCAATATCGGCCGCCCCGGCGTGGGCGTTAATCCGCTGCGCGGTCAGAACAACGTTCAGGGTTCCTGCGACATGGGATCTTTCCCGCACGAGCTTCCGGGCTATCGGCATATTTCCGACGATGCCACGCGCGACATCTTCGAGAAGCTCTGGGGTGTGAAGCTCAACAACGAGCCGGGGCTGCGTATTCCCAACATGCTCGATGCGGCCGTGGATGGCAGCTTCAAGGGCATCTATATTCAGGGCGAGGACATTCTCCAGTCCGATCCGGATACGAAGCACGTTTCGGCCGGTCTCGCCGCGATGGAATGTGTCGTGGTGCACGATCTCTTCCTGAACGAGACGGCGAATTACGCCCATGTCTTCCTGCCGGGCTCCACCTTCCTCGAAAAGGACGGCACCTTCACCAATGCCGAGCGCCGCATCAACCGCGTGCGCAAGGTCATGTCTCCGAAGAACGGTTATGCTGACTGGGAAGTGACGCAGAAGCTGGCGCAGGCCATGGGGCTTGCATGGAACTACGCGCATCCGTCCGAGATCATGGACGAGATCGCGGCGACGACACCGAGCTTTGCCGGTGTTTCCTATGACTATCTGGAAGAAAAGGGCTCGGTGCAGTGGCCCTGCAACGAGAAATTCCCGGATGGTTCGCCGATCATGCATGTGGATGGTTTCGTGCGCGGCAAGGGCAAGTTCATCCGCACCGAATATGTGGCGACGGACGAACGCACCGGTCCGCGTTTCCCGCTGCTGCTCACCACCGGCCGCATCCTGTCGCAATACAATGTCGGCGCGCAGACACGGCGCACCGAAAACGTCGTCTGGCATGAGGAGGATCGTCTCGAAATCCATCCGCACGATGCCGAACAGCGCGGCGTGAAGGATGGCGACTGGATCAAGCTCGCCAGCCGGTCGGGCGATACGACGCTGCGGGCGCTGATCACCGACCGTGTGGCGCCAGGCGTGGTCTATACGACCTTCCACCATCCCGGCACGCAGGCAAACGTCATCACTACCGACTTCTCCGACTGGGCGACCAACTGTCCCGAATACAAGGTGACCGCCGTGCAGGTATCGCCTTCCAACGGGCCGACGGAATGGCAGGAGGAATATGATGCGCTTGGCCGCCGTTCGCGGCGGATCAGCGGCAAGCTCGAAGCGGCGGAATAAGGAGGCCGGGTGCGCCCGGCCTTGTCACACACACACAGAGGCGTCGGCTGGCAGCCGGCGCGGGGGAAGAGGTTATGTTGCTCAACCACACCGATGAAAAGCTGGTGAGAATGGCGAACCAGATCGCGACATTCTTTCTGTCGCAGCCGGAAGATATTCGCATCGAAGGTGTCGCCACCCACATCAACAAATTCTGGGAACCGCGTATGCGACGCCGGTTCTTCGAGATGGTGGATGCCGGGGCCGGTGATTTTCTGCCGCTTGTGCTTGCCGCGTCGAAGAAGATCAAGCGGCCCGACGATCCGGCGGCCGATGCCGTGGGTCTCGGCGACGATGCCAAGGGCGCGCCGGGCGGCAAAGGACCAATTGCGGGTGAGTCCCTTTCGGAACCGAGCGTCCCGGAAAGCACAGAGGCTTGAGCGGCGCGACCGCAAAATCACACTTTCGGCCGGACGGGGGACGTTCGGCGATATCCGTGTTCGCCCGGCGGGGTGAACGTGACATGTCCAGACATCCACGAGGGAGGTAATGTCAATGGCAGTAGCAGGTGCGACAGCGGGAGAGGCGGCGCAAGCCGGGTTTTTGGACCGCGAACGAATAATCGCAAGACCGGGTTTCAATCGCTGGCTGGTGCCGCCGGCGGCCCTTGCCATTCATCTATGCATCGGCATGGCCTATGGCTTCAGCGTGTTCTGGCTGCCGCTGTCGAAGGCGCTGCCGGCCACGGACCCCAGTTGCTCCAGCCTCACCCTTCTGGGTGCGCTGTTCACCACTGAGTGCAACTGGCGCGTGGCCGATCTCGGCTGGATCTATACGCTTTTCTTCGTTCTTCTGGGCTGCTCTGCGGCCATATGGGGCGGCTGGCTGGAAAGAGTGGGGCCGCGCAAGGCCGGCTTCGTTTCCGCCTGCTGCTGGTGCGGCGGCATTCTGGTGGCGGCAGTCGGCGTCATCACGCATCAACTGTGGCTGATGTGGCTGGGCGCCGGTGTCATCGGCGGTATCGGCCTCGGCCTTGGCTATATTTCGCCCGTATCGACGCTGATCAAATGGTTCCCGGACCGTCGCGGCAT
The DNA here is from genome assembly GCF_900101425.1 of Rhizobium sp. NFACC06-2. NCBI lineage: Bacteria > Pseudomonadati > Pseudomonadota > Alphaproteobacteria > Hyphomicrobiales > Rhizobiaceae > Rhizobium > Rhizobium sp. NFACC06-2. Next base: position 209,081 of record NZ_FMVA01000006.1, read on the forward strand.
GGCGACGGGCATGGCGATCATGGGATTTGGCGGTGGTGCGATGATCGGCGCGCCGCTTGCTAATCTGCTGATGAACAACTTCAAGACGGATGTTTCGGTCGGCGTCTGGCAGACTTTCGTGGTCATGGCCCTGATCTATTTCGTCTTCATGATGGCGGGCGCTTTCGGTTATCGCATTCCGCCGTCGGGCTGGCGTCCGGAAGGCTGGACCGCGCCGGCTGCCAAAAGCGCCATGATAACCCATCGTCATGTGCATCTGCGCGATGCGCACAAGACGCCGCAATTCTGGCTCATCTGGGCGGTGCTGTGCCTGAATGTTTCGGCAGGTATCGGCGTCATCGGCATGGCTTCGCCCATGCTGCAGGAAATCTTCGCAGGATCGCTGATCGGCTTGCCGGGTGTGGGTTTTGCGGATCTCGATGCAGGGCAGAAGGCGCAGATTGCGGCCATTGCTGCCGGTTTCACCGGGCTGCTTTCACTGTTCAACATCGGCGGCCGCTTCTTCTGGGCGTCGATGTCCGACAAGATCGGCCGCAAGAACACTTATTTCTGCTTCTTCATTCTCGGAATCATTCTTTATGCGCTGGCGCCGACGCTTGCGACGATGGGCAACAAGGCGCTCTTCGTTCTGGCCTTCGGTATCATCCTGTCGATGTATGGCGGTGGTTTCGCGACCATTCCCGCTTATCTCGCCGATATTTTCGGCACGCAGTTCGTCGGCGCAATCCACGGCCGCCTGCTGACGGCGTGGGCGACTGCGGGCATCGCCGGCCCTGTCGTCGTCAACTACATCCGTGAGGCGCAGATTGCGGCGGGCGTGGCGCCAGGACCCGCACTCTACACCAGCACCATGTATATTCTGGCGGGCATGCTGGCGATCGGCCTCGTGGCCAATGCCTTCGTGCGGCCGCTTTCGGACAAGTGGTTCATGTCGGATGCAGAGGTCGCGACGCTGCAGGCAAAGACGGCGGCCGCCAATGCCGGCCCGACAGGCTCCTTCGGCATCGGACGTGGCGGGCTGGACACCAAGGCGGCACTTGCCTGGGTTGCTGTCGGTATTCCGCTTCTGTGGGGCGTATGGGTTACCGTGAAGAGCAGCCTTGCGCTGTTCGGCTGAGCCATCAGGCCCTGAAAGCATATGCCGGCTGATGGCCGGCATATGATCTGATAAAATCGAAAACGTTCAGCTTGCCGGCAAGGCGTCCATCAACGCCAGCTGGCAAGCAGTCCTTCGAGTGTTGCGCGATCTTCTTTGTCCAGACGGGCAAGTCCCGGGGCGCGAACGGGGCCAACCGTCATCCCCAGAATTTCCATGGCTTCCTTCACAACGGTCACATTCGCGCCGTTGCGATATCGTGTCCGCAGCCGTTCGAACAATTCGATCTTTTCGATGATCTTCCGTGCGGCCGGGAAATCGCCGGCCGTCAGGGCGTCGTGAACCTGCAGGGAAAATTGCGGCGCGACATTGACGAGACCGGATGTGAAGCCACGCGCGCCAACCGCCGCGAAGGCAGGCGCCCAGCTTTCAGCCAGTCCACAGACATATAGGGCGCCGTTCGGATCGGAAGCGGCAATCGCGCGCGACAGAAGCATGATGTCGGTCGTCGCGAACTTGATGCCGGCGACATTCGGGTGGCTGGCGAGCCTTACCATGTCATCGACTGAAAAGCCGTCCGCCCGGACATAGGCGACCAGCGGCAATTCGCTGCCCTCCGCAAGGCCGATAAAATAGTCGATCTGCGATTGCGGGGCTGCAAAAGGGTCGACCGGCTGATGCGACATGACGGCGGATGCGCCCATTTCTTTCGCCTGACGGGCCATGGACAGCGCTTCGCGCTGCGAGCGTCCAATCGCCGCCGTAACCGGGGCTTTGCCGCTGACGCCTTTTATCGCAGCCTCATAAACCTTCAGAATTTCCGCGGGCGTCAAGGCGTAGAATTCGCCCGTATTGCCCGCCGCAACGATATTGTGGATGCCTGCCTTCGCGACGCGGGCGTAAACCTCGGCTGTAACACGGGTCTCCACTTCGCCGCTTGCATCGTAAGCCGTTACCGGAACACCGGAGATGCCCTGCAGGGCCTGGCGAAAATCGAATGTCGTCATCAACTGGGTTCCTTAAGATCAAAAGTCATCTTCAGATGGAGAATTTGTGAACGGGCGTGCCGGCGACCGGGGCGTCGAATGCGACAACCGTGCCTGCGGTGGTTATTCCGTCCGTCTCGGTGACGAGACTTGTGAGGTAGATTGTCTTGAGGTCGGGACCGCCGAAACAAGGCATGGTCGGCCCCTTGAACGGCAGCCTGTAGATCTCGAACAATTCGCCGTCCGGTGAAAAGCGGTTGAGACGTCCCGCCTGAACGCCGGCGCTCCAGTAACAGCCTTCGCAATCGGTCGCCGCACCGTCCGGCCTGCCTTCATCCGGCGCGAAATCGTGCAGGCGTTCGGCCGGGCCGATCCTGCCGGTCGCGGCGTCGAAATCGAATACCTGATACATGAGGCCACTGCTGTCGGAATGGTACATGCGCCTGCCGTCCGGGCTCCAGGCAAGCCCGTTCGATGTGAACATGTCGCCATCGATGATGCATTGGATGCCGCCATCCGGGGCGATGCGATAGAGGCGTGCATTGCCTGTCTGTATCGCGGCCTCGTCGCGGGTCCCCACCCAGAAATGGCCGTCCGGACCGACCTTTCCGTCGTTGAGGCGGCTGTCGGGCCGCCCGTCGTCCGGGTCGCAGAGAAGATCGAGCTTGCCGCTCGCGGGATCGAGAAGATGCACACCGGTCTTGAGGCCCGCCACGATCAAGCCATTGTCGCAGAGACCGAGACAGCCCACCTGGGCGGGCATTTCGTATCTGTCGAGTTTTCCGCCGGGATGCAGGCGAAAAATGGCAGGCGCGAGAATATCGACGAACCACAGATCGCCGGTTCGCTCGTCCCAGGCAGGCGATTCGCCGACCTTCAGGGGGGTATAGATCAAGGAACGGAGCTTCGGTTCTATGATGTGTGGCTGGCTCACTGGTTCCTCTCCCTCATCCGCCCATTATGATTCTATTTTCGACATTGCAGGGTGCGGCCTAGCTGCCTACGCCCTGAAACATGCGGGCGCGCGCCTTCAATATGTGGTCTTTCATCGCGTCATGCGCCGCCTGCTCGCGCCGCGCAAAAATCGCTTCCACGATGGCCGTGTGCTCGTTCTGGACTTCGCGTACATGCTGCGGCGTCCGCTTGAGGCTGAGGCTGCGTGTTACCGACTGGCCGATGGCGAAATGGGGCTTGAACCAGATCCGCACCGTGATGTGGAACTGGTTATGGCTCGCCTTCGCGATGGCTTCGTGCAGGGCGAAGTCTTCCTCCGCGCCGAGATCGTTGCGCTCGAGACACTGTTCCAGCGCTGCAATCGCCTGCTCGATACGCACCCTGTCCGCTGCCTGCCAGTTGCGCGCCGCAAGCTCAGCCGCGGAAGCCTCCAATCCGGCCCTGAACTCAAAAAAACGCTGCACGTCGGCCAGCGAGCCGACCGGCACCTGTTGCAACACGGAAGAATCCGGCTGCTGGCGTACATAGGAGCCGGATCCCTTTTGCGAAACGATAAGTTCGTCGTTCCGAAGCCGCTCCAGCGCTTCCCGCACAACCGGCCGCGACGCGCCAAACAGCGACGCCAGATTCTGTTCCGATGGCAACCGCTCGTTCACGGGAAACCGCCCGTCCGAAATCATGCCCACGATTTTTTCGTAGATGATGTCGCTCAGCCGAGTCTCGCCTCGAGCGGCGGCAGATGCAGTGTGATTGTCCATCAGCAGCCCTTCCGTTGCAAATCGCTGAAGTTAATGGGTTTCCTGCATTTCAATCGCAACAGAAATACCGGGGTTTTTGTGAGCGAGAGGGCTGTCCTGCCGATTTTTTCTTCAAGCCTGATCCTGAAAACCGGCCTACAAATAAAAAAGATGTAAAAATCTGTCAATACTTGTAATCATCTGAAAACGCTCATATGGTCTGCCCCTGCCGATGGAGGATCGGCGTGCTGGCTGGCCGGGAGGGCCGTCGCGGTTCGGTGAAAGCCGTCTCGCTGCCGGTGATTTTTTGGGAGGATTGTCGATGCGCGATGGCGAAGCATTTTCACTGGGCGTAACGCGCCGAACCTTTATGGCGGGTGTTGGCGGCGTGGCCGCCCTTTCCGTCATCGGGACCTCGGCGCGGGCTGCCGCCGGCAAGCAGGCGCCGGAACTGGAGGCGCTGGTAAAGGACGGCAAATTGCCGCCTTTGGCTGAACGTCTGCCGAAAAATCCGATGGTGGTGACGCCGCACGAGAAAATCGGCACCTATGGCGGCACATTGCGCCGTGGCCTGCGCGGTTCGTCGGACCATAACGGCATCCTGCGCATGGTCGGCAATCAGGGCCTTGTCCGCTGGAACATGGATTTCACCGAGGTTCTGCCGAACCTTGCGGTGAAATGGGAAGTCAACGACGATGCCTCGCAATTCACCTTCCATTTGCTGCAAGGCGCGAAATGGTCGGACGGCCACCCCTTCACCGCCGATGACGTGGTGTTCGCCATCGAGGACTGCATCAAGAACAAGGAGCTTTACAGCGCCACGCCGGCGCAGCTTTCCGTGGCCGGCAAGGCGGTCGATGTCGAAAAAGTCGACGATTTCACGGTAAAGTTCAAATTCGCAGCGCCGAATGCGCTTTATCTCGAAAACCTCGCCACGCCGCTCGGCCAGCATCCGACGCTGTTTCCCAAACACTATTGCAGCAAGTTCCTGCCGAAATACAACACGGCGCTCGATGCCGATGTGAAGGCGGCGGGTGTCTCCAGCTGGACCGAATTGTTCCGCGCCAAATGCGGCGATATCGAAATTCCGTCCCGCTGGTCGAATGTCGACAAGCCGACGCTTGATCCATGGGTGGTGAAGGAGCCTTATTCCGGCGGCGCGACACGCGTGGTCATGACCCGCAACCCTTACTTCTGGCAGGTCGATACCGAAGGCAACCAGTTGCCCTATATCGACGAAATCAATTTCGGCATTTCGCAGGATGTGGAATCGCTGATGCTGAACGTCATTTCCGGCAAGATCGACATTCAGGAGCGCCATATCAGCGTTCTCGCCAACAAGCCGACCCTGTCTCAGAACATGAAGAAGGGTGACTACCGTCTGCTGACTTTGGTGCCGTCTGCTGCGCAGCAATGCCAGATTTACCTGAACATCACCCACAAAGACCCGGCGATGCGCAAGATGTTCGCCGACAAGTCGTTCCGTCAGGCGTTGTCCATCGCGCTCAACCGGCAGGAAATCATCGACATCGTCTATTTCGGCCAGAGCGAGGGCTATCAGGCCGGGCCGCGCCCGACACATCCCTGGTATAATGAAAAGCTGGCGCGGCAATTCACCGAATATGATGCGGACAAGGCGAACGAGCTTCTCGACAAGGCCGGTTACGACAAGAAGAACGGCAACGGCATGCGGTTGCGGCCTGACGGCCAGCCCGTCTTCTTCTCGATTGACGTCATCCCGACGCTCTATCCCGATCTGGTCGATGCGCTGGAGCTGGTGAAGGCGCAATGGGCGCAGATCGGCGTCGACATCAAGGTCAACACCATCGAACGCGCGCTCTATTATACGCGCGGCGATGACAACGCCCATGATGCCGCCGTCTGGCCCGGTCCCGGCGGTCTCGATCCGATGCTCGATCCGCGCGATTTCTTCGCCTTCCACCCGCAGGGGTCCCGTTACGCCATTCCGTGGGCGCTCTGGTATACGTCCAACGGCCAGAAGGGCGAAGAGCCGCCGGAAAGCCAGAAGAAGCGCTTCAAGCTGTTCGATGAGGCGCGCTCGACGGCCGACCTTGCCAAGCGCGGCGAGAAGATGAAGCAGATCTTCGACATTGCGGCGGAAGAGTTCGAGACGATCGGTCTCTGCCTTGCGGTGGGCGGTTTCGGCATCATCCGCAACAATCTGCGCAATGTGCCGGAAACGGAACCCGACAGCTGGACCTGGCCCAATCCCGGCCCGGCGCTGCCGCAACAGTTCACCTTCACAAGCTGATATCGCCACATGGGCGTCGCTGCCGCAACGCGGCGACGCCTCTCAGGTTGTTTCGACCACCCACAGCCGTCTCCTTAGTGGAGGGCGGCGCGTGCGGATAATGTGATTGCGAGAACGACATGCTGCTTTTTATCGTAAAACGCCTGCTGTGGATGATACCGTCCCTGTTTGCCGTCAGTTTCCTTGCCTTTGTCCTGATCCAGCTGCCGCCCGGCGACTATGTGACGACCTATATCGCCACACTGGCCGCGTCTAACGAGGTCATCGACCACAATACGGCGGCGCAGCTGCGCGAACGTTTCGGCCTCGATGACCCGATGATCGTGCAATATCTGAAATGGATATGGGGCATCGTCAGCCGCGGCGATTTCGGCATTTCGTTCGAGTGGCAGCAGCCGGTTTCGGGCCTCATCTGGGAGCGCATGGCGCTGACGCTGGTTCTGGCCATTGCCAGCCTTCTCGCAACCTGGGCCATCGCGCTTCCCATCGGCGTCTTCTCCGCCGTGCGCAAATATTCGATTGGCGATTATCTTTTCACCGCCTTTTCTTTCTTCGGCCTTTCCATACCCTCGTTCCTGCTGGCGCTGGTGCTGATGTATGTCGCGGCGGTGGAGTTCGGGGCCGATGTCGGCGGGCTGTTTTCTGCGGAATACGAGACCGCCTCGTGGAGCATCGCCAAGATGATGGACCTCATGGCCCATATCTGGCTGCCGGTCGCCATCCTTGCCGTGTCTTCCACCGCAAGCCTCATCCGCGTCATGCGCGCCAATATGCTGGATGAATTGCCCAAACCCTATGTGACTACGGCGCGGGCGAAGGGGCTGTCCGAGTTCAAGCTGCTGACAAAATATCCGCTCAGAATTGCGCTCAATCCCTTCATCTCCACCATCGCATGGCTGTTGCCCAATCTCATTTCGGGCTCCGTGGTTGTCGCAATCGTGCTCAACCTGCCGACGGCCGCGCCGCTGCTTTTGCAGTCGCTGATGGCGCAGGACATGTATCTCGCCGGCGCTTTCGTGCTGCTGATCTGCGCGCTGACGCTGATCGGTTCGCTTATCAGCGACATCCTGCTTGCGCTGGTCGATCCGCGCATCCGGCTGGAATAGGAGAGCGCCATGAGCGATATCACCATGACCACCAATGCCCGGCAGGATCGCGCCGCCGTCGCTTCGCAGTGGCAGCTCATCTGGTGGGCCTTCAAGCGCCACAAGCTGGCCATGGCCGCCCTGTTCATCACTGTCGCCATGTATATCGTCGCGCTGGTGCCTGGCTTCTTCGCCATCAACGATCCGGTGCTGCAGAATGCCCGCGCCACCTTCCATCCGCCGCAGCGCGTTCATTTCATCGATACGACCGAGGGTTTCTCGCTCGGGCTGCATTATTATCCGCTGAAGCTGACCCGCAATCCTGAAACGCTGGCGGCCGTCTTCGTTGAAGATACGGCGAAGAAAATCCCGGTCCAGCTTTTCGGTCGCGGTTACGAATATTCCGTCTTCGGCCTGTTCACCACGGATATCCACCTGCTGGCCTCCACCGATAAAACGCGGCCGCTCTTCCTTTTCGGCGCGGATCGTCTCGGCCGAGATGTTTTCAGCCGCGTGGTGCAGGGCGCGCAGGTCTCCCTGTCCATCGGTCTTGTCGGCGTGTTCTTCTCATTGCTGCTTGGCGTCGTTCTCGGAGGCATTTCAGGATACTACGGCGGCCGCATCGATTTCGTCATGCAGCGTGTAATCGACTTCGTGCTGTCGCTCCCGACCATTCCCATCTGGCTGGCGCTGGCCGCCGCCCTGCCGCAGGGCTGGCCTGCCACGCTGCAATATATGATGATTACCATCATCCTGTCGCTGACCGGCTGGGCGCAGCTTGCCCGCGTCGTGCGCGGCCGGTTCCTGTCGCTCAGGACCGAAGAGTTCGTGGCTGCGGCGCGGCTGGATGGCGTGCCGGAAGGGCGCATCATCTTCCGCCATATGCTGCCGAGCTTTTCGAGCCACATCATCGCTTCGGTCACGCTTGCGGTGCCGGCCATGATCCTTGCGGAAACCTCGCTGTCCTTCCTCGGCCTTGGCCTTCAGCCGCCCACTATTTCCTGGGGCGTGCTGCTTCGCGAGGCGCAGAATATCCGCTCGATTGCAACCGCGCCCTGGCTGTTCCTGCCCGGTGTGGCGGTCGTCATTGCCGTCATGGCGCTCAATCTGCTCGGCGACGGCCTGCGTGACGCAGCCGACCCCTATAACAAGTGAGGCCCCGGATGAGCGATATTCTCTCTATCAAGCCAGCCAAACCCCTGCTCGAAGTCCGCAATCTGGTCACTGAATTTCCGGTCAGAACCGGCGTTTTCCGGGCGGTCAACGATCTGTCTTTCTCCATCGATCCCGGTAAAACGCTCTGCGTCGTCGGCGAAAGCGGCTCCGGCAAATCCGTCACCGCCCGTTCGATCCTGCAAATCATCGACAGTCCCGGGCGCATTACGTCCGGGTCGATCATCCTTAACCGCGCCGACGGCACCTCTCTGGATCTGGCGAAGCTCGATCCGCGCAGCCGGGCCATCCGCTCGGTGCGCGGCGCCGATATCGCGATGATCTTTCAGGAGCCGATGTCGTCGCTTTCACCCGTGCACACGGTCGGTGACCAGATCACCGAGGTCCTGCGCCTGCATCTGAAAATGAGCAAGGCAGAGGCGCGGGCCGAGGCCATCGAACTGTTGCGGCAGGTGGAAATCCCTAACCCCGAAAAGGCGCTGGATCGCTACGCCTTCCAATATTCGGGCGGCATGCGCCAGCGTGCCATGATCGCCATGGCGCTGGCCTGCAAGCCTCAGCTCCTGATCGCCGACGAACCGACGACGGCGCTCGATGTCACCACACAGGCCGAAATCCTCGACCTGATATCGCGGCTGCAAAAGGCCCATGGCATGGCGGTGCTCTTCATCACCCATGACATGGGCGTGGTGGCGCAGATTGCCGATGACGTGCTGGTTATGCATCACGGCGTCGCCAAGGAATATGGCACGGTCGACGAGATATTCCACAATCCGCAGGACCCCTATACCCGCATGTTGATCGGCTCCGTGCTGAAGCTGGAGCAGAAGGCGGAAATCCGGCTTGCGCGGCCTCCGCTCGATCTCACGGCCGCGCCGGTGCTCGAAGTGAATGACCTTTCCATGCATTTCGGCGAGATGAAGGCGCTGGATGGCGTGTCGATCCGGCTGCTTCCCGGCGAAACGCTCGGCATCGTCGGCGAAAGCGGCTCCGGCAAGACCACGATGGGCCGCTCGATCATGCGCCTCTACGATCCGACCGGCGGCGAGATGTTGTATCGCCGTGCGGATGGTACGGTGGTCGATTTGGCCAAAATCGAGGGCGCCGAGCTGAAAGCGGCGCGGCGCGAATTGCGCATGGTGTTTCAGGACCCGTTCGGCTCGCTCAATCCGCGCATGACGGTGGCGCAGGTCATCGGCGAGCCGTTGCTGGTCAATGGCATTGCCAGGGGGAGGGAACTGGATGAACGCGTCTGCGCCCTGATGGAGCAGGTGGGACTGGACCCTGCCGGGCGTGAACGTTACCCGCACGCCTTTTCCGGCGGCCAGCGCCAGCGCATCGGCATCGCCCGCGCCATCACGCTGAAGCCGCGCATCATCGTGGCGGATGAGGCGACGTCGGCGCTGGATGTCTCGGTGCGGTTCCAGGTGCTGGATCTTCTGATGCGGCTGCAGGATGAGCTGGGGCTCGCCTATATCTTCATCAGCCACGATATCGGCGTGATCAGATACATGTGCGACCGCGTCGGGGTAATGTATCGCGGCAAGCTGGTGGAAGTGGGAGACGCCGAAAAGGTCTGCAACGCGCCGGATCACCCCTACACGCAGGCGCTTCTTTCCGCCATTCCGCGCCCGGACCCACGCGACCGGGATCGCACCCGCAGATTCCGCTACGTCGAACCATCCGAAGTCAAGAACGGGGCCGTCGCGCGATGATGCCGGGCCTCGCACGCTGCAATTCATGAGGAAGACTTAAGCATGAAAATCGATCGCATGCGGGTATTCGTCACCCGCGACAAGGACCGTCCCCGCGTCATCGTCGCTCTCGATACCGATGACGGTTTGACCGGCTGGGGTGAATGTTACAATCACGGCCCCGATCTCGCCCTGCCGCCGGTGCTGGATTACCTCTACGGCTTTCTTGCCGGGCAGGACCCGACGCGGGTTGAATATCTCTACAATCTCCTGCTCCAGCAAAACCGTTTTCCGCCCGGAGCGCTCGGTCTGTCGGCAATCTCGGCGCTCGATCATTGCCTCTGGGATCTCGCGGCCAAAGCGGCGGGGGTGCCCGTCTACAAGCTGCTGGGCGGCGAAGTACGCGACCGTATCAAGGTCTATGCCGGTGTCTACACCGCTCCGGATGCGCCGGCGGCGAAGGAGGAGTTCGACCGTCTCAACGAGGACTGGGGCTTCACGGCCTTCAAGCTCAGCCCCTGGCGCGTCGATATTCACGCCCATCGCTGGGGGGAGGTGGTGCGCAGTTCGGCCGAATATTTCCGCTCGCTTCGCGAAACCGTGCGGCCCGACTACGACATCGCCTTCGACGCCCATGCCAAGATTTTCGAGCCAGCGGCCGCCCGCCAGCTTGGCAATGCGCTTGCCCCTTACGATCCGCTGTTCTTCGAAGAGCCTTTGCGTCCGGAAAATATCGAGATGTGGGGAGACCTGAAACAGGGCCTGAACTGCACGCTGGCAACGGGTGAAAGTCTCTATAATCGCAATGAGTTCCTGCGCCTTCTTCAAGTAAAGGGTGCGGATATCATCCAGCCCGACATCTGCGTTGTCGGCGGCATTTCGGAGATGCGCCGCATCGCCACGCTTGCGGAAGCCCATTTCGTCAGCATCGCGCCGCATAACCCGATGGGACCGCTCGCCACCGCCGTCAATGTGCACTTCTCTGCCGCTCAGCAGAATTTCCGCATTCTCGAATACCGGCTGCCGAAAGGGCAATGCTACGTCTATGGCGGCACCGATCTCGAAAAGCGCGAGGATGAAACCCGCTATGTCGTCGACCCCTACCTGCCGAAGGACGGATATCTGGAACTGAGGCCGGACCGCCCCGGCTGGGGTGTCGAGATGGACGAAAAAGCCATGCAGGAAGATGGCTATGTTCATTGGCAAAGACGGGTGCCGAAACGGCCTGACGGCTCCTATGCCTTCGCCTGAAACCGTTGCGATTGCCTGCGGGCGGCTCTCTGCCCGCCTGCGCCCCGCCTGGGGTGGCAGAATGACCCATCTGCGGCACTTCGACCACGGCGATATTCTGGTGCCGACAACGGAGCAGGAGTTCCAGCCGTTCAACTGGCCGAGGGCTGGCGCATATCCGCTGTTTCCCTATCACAACCGGCTCTATCGCGGTTCCTTCGTCCACGCAGGTATCCGCCATGACCTGCTGCCGCATCCGGCGCTTGCGCCTGACGCCATGCATGGCCCGGCTCACCGCCGGCCGTGGGAGATTTCAGACCTGTCTTCGGATCGGGTCTCACTGGTACTGGACTACGAGGCTGACGGGGAGTGGCCGTTTTCCTTCCGCGCCGAGCAGTTTTTCCTGCTGGAAGACGACAGCCTTACCGTGGAACTGTCGATAACCAATCGCGCGAATGGGCCTGCGCCGATGTCGCTGGGCTGGCATCCCTATCTGGCGGCCGGGCTCGGTTGCGATGCGCGGACGGACGCCAAACTGCAATATCCGCTGGATGCGCAGAACGTGCCAACCGGCCAGCCGCCGGCACCTCGCCCGAACCCCGCCATTCCCGACGCAACGGGATACACATTGCATTTCACCGATTGGTCAAGCGCGCAGGTCGACTTCGGCAGGTTTTCACTACGGCTTAAGGCCGATCCTGTTTTCGGCCATCTCGCCGTGCACCGCATGGAGCGCTATCTCTGTCTTGAGCCCGTTTCCATGGCCGCCGGAGCGCTTGGTTTGCCGCAGGCACCGCGGGAAGGGCAGGGTCTCGCGACGGTTGCCCCCGGCGAGCGCCTGTCGGGGCGCATCAGGCTCTCCATCGATCTTTAGGAGGGGTGGGTGCGTCTATGACGCCCACTCTTCATCTTCAAAAAAAGCCGTATGCCCATATTTTGAGCGCCAATTATTGCCGCTCAAAAATAAGCTTGACGACGGCAAAAATTTCTCACCAAATGAACCAATATAGGATTGGTTCAGTAAATGGTGCGACTTGACGGTGAACCCCAACGATAACTCCAACTACGCGCTGGCGAAGTTGCGGGAGTACATTCAGACACAGGATCTTGCGAAAGACCGTCGCCTGCCGACGGAGCGGGCCTTCGCGGAAACCTTCAATGTCGGCCGGCGTGCGGTCCGTCGTGCTCTTGAGGTTCTGGAAGCCGAAGGTCTGATCTGGCGACGGCAGGGGGCGGGAACCTTTGTGGGTGAAAAGCCGGACGATTGGTCCGCTCAGGTCACGGAACTGGTCGCCGGCACGGATATCATGGAAATCATGGAAGTGCGCCTGCGCATCGAGCCGCAGCTAGCGCAGCTTGCGGCCATGCGCGCCAAACCCGCCGAGGTGGAGCGCATGCGCGCCCTCGTTCAGAAGACCGGCCAGAGCACGGATGCCGACGCCAAGGAATTGTGGGATGGTTCGCTTCACCGCCAGATCGCCCAGAGCGCCGGCAACAAATTGTTCCTGTCCATCTTCGATGTCGTCAACCGCATTCGCCAGGACGATGCATGGCAGTCGATACGGGAACTGGCGCGCCGCAGCGGCACGAACGGCCAGGCTTCCTTCGAGCAGCACATAGCGATCGTCGATGCCATCGCCGACCGCGACCCCGCAAGAGCCGGCGAAGCGATGCGCCAGCACCTTCTCATGCATCAGGAAAGGCTGATCCGCGCCACCTCGCTCGGCTTTCTGGAGGAGAAAACCGCAGAAGACATTGCCGCCCGCAGCACGGGCGATGCCGATAATCCGCTCACGCCGGCCTCATAGGCAGCAGAGCAGACCTGCCGACCTTTCCGGGCCGGCCAATCAAAAAACAAAGATAACCAGACCAGAGGATAGAACATGAAGAAAATCAAGACATTGACTGCCGCCTTATTGGCCGGTGCATTCCTGTCCACGCCGGCCATCTCGTCCGAATTGCGCATCGGCCTTAATGATGACGCCGACGTTCTCGACCCCGCGCAATCGCGCACTTTCGTCGGGCGTATCGTTTATACCGCCATGTGCGACAAGCTCGTCGACATCTCGCAGGACATGAAGATCGTTCCCCAGCTTGCCACCGAATGGGCCTGGTCCGAGGGCGGCAAAGTACTGACGATGAAGATCCGCGACGGCGTGAAATTCCACGACGGCGAGACACTGGATGCGGCGGCTGTGGTTGCCACCATCGAGCGCAACATGACCCTGCCGGAATCCCGCCGCAAGAGCGAGCTTTCCTCGGTCGAAAAGGTCGAAGCCACCGGGCCGCTGGACGTCAAATTCACCCTGAAGACGCCTGACGTCACGCTGCTGGCGCAGCTTTCCGACCGCGCCGGCATGATCGTCGCGCCGAAGGCGGCCAAGGAACTGGGCGCGAATTTCGGTTCGAAGCCGGTCTGCGCCGGGCCGTTCAAATTCGTCGAGCGCATCCAGCAAGACCGTATCGTGCTCGAGAAATTCGCCGATTATTGGGACAAGGACAAAATTCTGGTCGACAGGGTCGTTTATCTGCCGATCCCCGATACGACCGTGAAGCTTGCCAATCTTCGCTCCGGAGACCTCGATATTGCCGAGCGCATCTCGGCCTCCGATGCCGAATCCGTCAAGAACGACGCCAATCTGACCTATGCGGATGTCATCGGGCCGGGCTACATGGCCATGTATGTCAATATCAACAATGGTTCGCGGGCGGATAATCCGCTCGGCAAGGACAAGCGCCTGCGTCAGGCCTTTTCCTATGCGATAGACCGGGAAGCGATTGGCCAGATCGTGTTCGAGGGCACGTCCAAGGCAGGCAATCAGGCCTTCCCGCCCACAAGCCCGTGGTTCAACCAGAATCTGCCGGTGCCGGCGCGCGATATCGACAAGGCCAAAGCGCTGATGAAGGAGGCGGGTTACGAAAAGCTCGACATTGAGCTTCAGCACGCCAACAACACGACGCAGACGCAGATGATGCAGGTCATCCAGTCGATGGTCGCGGAAGCGGGCTTCAACGTCACCCTGAAGGCCACGGAATTTGCGACGCTTCTGTCCGAACAGACGGCCGGCAATTACCAGCTCAGCCGTTCCGACTGGTCGGGACGTATCGATCCGGATGGCAATCTGCATCAGTTCGTCACCTGCAAGGGCGGCATCAACGATGTGAAATATTGCAATCCCGAGGTCGACAAGCTGCTGAACGAGGCCCGCGCCTCGACCGAGGATGCGGTGCGCAAGGAAAAATACGATGCCGCAAGCGTCATCCTCAACGATGACATGCCGATCATCTATCTCGGTCACCAGCCCTATGCCTATGCCATTTCCAACAAGGTCAAGGGCTGGGCGCCGTCGCCGGATGGCATGATCCGCCTTCTCGGCGTCTCCAAGGACTGAACGCTTCGCATGCGCCGCACGGCCTTGCCGTGCGGCCCTCACGAATTGGCACGAACGAGGGCCATGCCATGCCTGTTTATATCGGCAAGCGACTGCTGGTCGCGATCCCGACGCTTCTGATCATCTCCATCTTCGTCTTCTCGCTGCAGAAACTGCTGCCGGGCGATCCGGTTCTCGCCATGGCTGGCGAGGAGCGCGATCCGGCGACAATTGAATTCCTGCGGGAGAAATATCGCCTGAACGACCCTGTGCCGCTGCAATATGTCAACTGGCTGGGCGGCGTGGTGACGGGCGACTTCGGTATTTCGCTGCGCACCAACCAGCCGGTGCTGGAGCTTATCGGCCAGAAGCTGCCGGTTACCATTCAGCTGGCTGTCATGGCGATGTTCTTTGCCATGGTCATCGGCATTCCCATCGGCATTCTGGCCGCCGTCAAGAAGAACACGTGGATCGATTACACGGCCAATATTGTGGCGCTTTCCGGCCTCTCCATCCCGAACTTCTGGCTCGGCATCATGCTGATCCTGCTGGTGTCGGTGAAACTCGGCTGGTTGCCGGCATCCGGTTATGAATCGATCTTTGTCGATCCCGTCCGTTCCATCGAAACCATGATCATGCCGGCCTTCGTGCTGGGCAATGCGCTTGCGGCGACGCTGATGCGCCATACGCGTTCGGCGATGGTGGCGGTGCTCAGTTCCGACTATATCCGCACCGCCCGCGCCAAGGGTCTTTCTCCGCGCGAGATCATCCTGTCGCATAGTTTCCGCAACGCGCTTCTGCCCGTCATCACATTGCTGGCGCTGCTCTTCGGCGAATTGCTGGCCGGGGCGGTGCTGACGGAGCAGATTTTCACCATTCCCGGCTTCGGCAAGATGACGGTCGATGCGGTGTTCACCCGTGATTACGCCGTCGTGCAGGGCATCGTTCTTTGCACAGCCGTCGGTTTCATCCTCATGAACCTTCTGGCCGATATTGCCTATGTCCTGCTCAACCCCCGCCTCAGGGCGACGATCTGAGGCCCCGATATCATGACCTTTCTCGATCAAAACCTTTCCGTAGCGGTAACGCGGCCGGAAAGCCGCGCCTGGAAGAAGATGAAGCGCAACAAATCGGCGCTTTTCGGCATGGTTATCGTGCTGTTTTTCGCCGTCCTTGCCATCGCCGCGCCGATCCTGCCGATTGCCGATCCGGTGGCGACCAGCTGGTCGGCCATCCGCAAGGCGCCCTCGGCCGCCCATTGGCTCGGCACCGACGATCTCGGCCGAGACATCCTTTCCCGCATGATCTATGGCGCGCGCGCCTCGCTGATGGCGGGCGTCGTCTCGGTGATGATCGCCGTGGTCATCGGCGTGCCCTTTGGCCTGATTTCAGGTTATTTCGGCGGCTGGGTGGATATGGTCATATCCCGCATCACCGAAGCGTTGCTGGCCATGCCGTTCCTCATCATGGCGATTGCGCTTGCCGCCTTCCTCGGCCCGAGCCTCACCAATGCGATGATCGCCATCGGCCTTTCCGCCATGCCGATTTTCGTGCGGCTGACGCGCGGGCAGGTGCTGGCGGTCAAGACCGAAGATTATGTCGAAGGCGCAAGGTCCATTGGTCTCAACCACATCGACATCATGACGCGTTACATCCTGCCGAATGTCTTCGCCCCCATCATCGTGCAGGCGACCCTGACGGTGGCGACCGCCATCATCGCGGAGGCGAGCCTTTCTTTCCTCGGCCTCGGCCAGCAGGCGCCGGCGCCCTCCTGGGGCTCGATGCTGAATACCGCGAAGAATTTCCTCAGCCAGGCACCGTGGATGACGATGTGGCCCGGCATCGCCATCTTCCTCGTCGTCATCGGCTTCAATCTTCTGGGTGATGGCCTGCGCGACGCGCTCGATCCGCGCGAAGCATGATCTTTTACAAGGAATATCGGAATGAATGAATTCACCACACGCCCTGAAATCCTTGGCACCTTCGGCGTCGTCACCTCAACGCACTGGATCGCGTCGGCCGTTGGCATGGCGATCCTCGAAAAGGGCGGCAATGCTTTCGACGCGGCCGTCGCCACCGGTTTCGTCCTCCAGATCGTTGAGCCGCATCTATGCGGCCCCGGCGGAGATATGCCCGCCGTGTTTTATTCGAAGCAGAAGGACAAGGTGGAAGTCATCTGCGCACAGGGCCCGGCCCCGAGCGGTGCGACGATTGAACATTACACGTCGGAAGGGCTGAAGCTGATCCCCGGCGACGGGCTGCTCGCCACCGTCATTCCCGGCGCTTTCGACGGCTGGATGCTGATGCTGCGCGACTATGGCACGATGAGCGTGCGCGAAGTGCTGGAACCCGCGATCTATTATGCCGAGCACGGGCATCCGACATTGCCGCGCGTCTCCGCCACCATCAAGGGTCTGGCCGATTTCTTCGAGAAGGAATGGCCGACATCCCATGAGACGTGGCTGCCGGGTGGCGCGGCACCCGAGCCTCACGCCAATTTCCGCAATCCGGTTCTGGCCGCAACCTATCAGCGGATCGTCGCCGAAGCCGAAGCGTGCTCCGGCCGTGAAAACCAGATCGAGGCGGCACGCGATGCCTTTTATCGGGGTTTCGTTGCGGAAGCTATCGACGGTTACGTAAGGACAGCGGAAGTCATGGATGCCAGCGGTGCTAAGCACAAGGGTGTGCTGACGGCGCAGGATATGGCCGGGTGGAGCGCAACCGTCGAAGCGCCGCAGACGCTCGACTATCACGACTGGACGATTGCCAAGACGCCCGCCTGGGGGCAGGGTCCGGTTCTGCTGCAATCGCTTGCGCTTCTGAAAGGCTTCGACATTGCGGCCATGGACCCCTCCGGTCCCGAATTCGTCCACACCATCGTCGAAGCCATGAAGCTCGCTTATGCCGACCGCGAGGTCTATTACGGCGATCCGGAATTCGGCCAGATCCCGACGGAATATCTCCTGTCGGAAGGCTACAATGCCGGACGCCGTGCGCTGATAAGCGGCGAGGCCTCGCTGGAGCTGCGCCCCGGCACCGTGCCGGGTTACGAAAAGCAGGTGGACGCCACCATGGCCATGCTGGCCGAGATGAGTGGCACCGGCACGGTCTACGAGCCGACCATGTCGCATCTGACGGAGAAGCGCGGCGATACGGTGCATATCGATGTCATCGACCGCTGGGGCAACATGGTCTCCACCACGCCGTCGGGCGGCTGGCTGCAATCTTCGCCCATCGTGCCCGGCCTCGGTTTCGCGCTCAATTCCCGCGCCCAGATGTTCTGGCTGAAGGAAGGCCTGCCGACCTCGCTTGCACCGGGCAAACGCCCGCGCACCACGCTGACGCCTTCGCTTGCGCTGCATCAGGGGCGTCCCGCGATGGTTTTCGGCACGCCGGGCGGCGATCAGCAGGACCAGTGGCAACTGCCTTTCTTCCTGCGATATGCCCATCACGGCAAGAACCTGCAGGCCGCCATCGACATGCCGCTGTTCCACACCGCGCATTTTCCGGGTTCGTTTTATCCGCGCACCAGTTCGCCGGGTGAAATCACCGTGGAGAGCACGGTGGGCGAAGCGACCGTGCAGGAGCTTCGCCGCCGCGGGCACCGCGTCACGGTTGCCGATGCATGGTCGGTCGGGCGGCTCACCGCCGCGCGTCGCGATGCGGACGGCCTGCTGCGCGCCGCCGCAACACCGCGGCTGATGCAGGCCTATGCGGTAGGGCGGTGACACCATGGAGACAAAACCCGTCCTTTCCGTCCGTAACCTCACCACCTCCTTCCTCGTAGATGGCGCGTGGAAGAGCGTCGTGCGCAACGTGTCCTTCGATGTCGCGCCCGGCGAAACCGTCGCGATTGTCGGTGAATCCGGCTCCGGTAAATCGGTGACGTCGCTGTCTCTCATGCGCCTGCTTGCCCCGGCCTCCAGCCGGATCGAGGGTGAAGTGCTGCTCAACGGGCGCGATCTTCTTGCGCTTTCCGAAAGAGAAATGCGCGGCGTGCGCGGCAACGATATCTCGATGATCTTTCAGGAGCCGATGACCTCGCTCAATCCGATCTTCACCATCGGCCGCCAGATTTCCGAAGTCCTCATCCGGCACAAGGGGCTTTCGAAGCAGGAGGCGCGGGCGGAGACGGTGCGGCTTTTGGAAAAGGTTCGCATTCCCAACGCCTCCGGCCGTTTCGACGAATATCCGCATCAGTTTTCCGGCGGCATGCGCCAGCGCGTGATGATCGCCATGGCGCTCGCTTCACGGCCGAAACTGCTGATCGCCGACGAGCCGACGACGGCGCTCGACGTCACTATTCAGGGCCAGATCCTCGACCTGATAAAACTGCTGCAGGAAGAGGAGGGCATGTCGGTGCTCTTCATCACGCATGACATGGGCGTCGTGGCCGAAATCGCCGACCGAACGATCGTGATGTATCGTGGCGATGAGGTCGAGACGGGACCGACCGAGGACATCTTCCGGCGCGGCAAGCACCCCTATACGCGGGCGCTGCTTTCAGCGGTGCCGAAGCTCGGCTCGATGCGCGACCGGCAATGGCCGACACGGTTTCCGGTGCTCGACATGAAAACCGGCCTTTCGAGCGAGCCGCAGGAGGTGGCGGGGACGGTTGCGAGCGGGCAGACGCCGGTCCTGTCGGTCCGAAACCTTGTGACGCGTTTTGCCATCCGCTCCGGCCTGCTGGCACGCCAGACGGGTGCGGTTCACGCCGTCGAAAACGTCTCCTTCGATCTGTTTCAGGGCGAAACGCTGTCGCTGGTGGGTGAATCCGGCTGCGGAAAATCCACCACCGGCCGCTCGATCATGCGGCTTGTGGAGCCGACGGCCGGCGACGTGTCGCTCGATGGTTATGACGTGATGCGGCTCGATACGGTCGGCCTGCGCAATATGCGCAAATCCGTGCAGATGATCTTTCAGGACCCGTTCTCCTCGCTCAATCCGCGCATGACGGTAGGTACGGCGATTTCCGAGCCCTTTATCAAGCACAAACTCGGCAGCAGCAGACAGGCGAAGGAAAAGACTGCCGATCTTCTCGAAAAGGTGGGCCTGTCCGCCGATATGGCCAGCCGTTACCCCCATGAATTTTCGGGCGGCCAGCGCCAGCGCATCGCCATTGCCCGTGCGCTTGCGCTCGATCCGAAGGTTATCGTCGCCGATGAAAGCGTCTCGGCGCTCGATGTTTCGATCAAGGCGCAGGTCTGCAACCTGCTGCTCGACCTGCAACAGAGCCTCAACCTCGCCTTTCTGTTCATCAGCCATGACATGGCGGTGGTGGAACGCGTCAGCCATCGTGTGGCGGTGATGTATCTCGGCGAGATCGTCGAGATCGGCCCGCGTGCGGCGGTTTTCGACAATCCGCAGCATCCCTATACGAAAAAGCTGATGGCCGCCGTGCCGGTGCCGGACCCGGCAAGGCGCGGGATAACGCGCGGCATATCCAATGACGAGCTGAAAAGCCCGATACGGGCCATGGGATATGAAACGCCGGTGCGAAACTACAGGACGGTGTCGCCAGGCCACCTGGTGCAGGTGGCCTGAGACGATTGTTGCGGC
Organism: Rhizobium sp. NFACC06-2; assembly: GCF_900101425.1. Lineage (NCBI taxonomy): Bacteria > Pseudomonadati > Pseudomonadota > Alphaproteobacteria > Hyphomicrobiales > Rhizobiaceae > Rhizobium > Rhizobium sp. NFACC06-2. Next base: position 229,238 of record NZ_FMVA01000006.1, read on the forward strand.
ATGGATGCTCCGAAGAGGAAGCCGTTATGCGGGGTTCTTGGGCGGAACGCCGCGCAGGTGCTCCATGAGATAGGCATGGGTCGCGGCATTGGCGACGATCAGCGTACCGGTCTTTTCATAGAACTCCGGTCCGCGGCCCCACCAGTCGGTCACGATGCCGCCGGCCTCCTGCACCAGCAGAATGCCGGCTGCCGTGTCCACGAAGCCCGTTTCCTCGTAATAGCCGGTCAGCCGGCCGCAGGCGACGTAAGCGCAGGAATTGGCGGCGCTGCCGACCACACGGACCGCGCCGATGGGCGCACGAATGGCGTCGAGGCGCTGATAGGCGCCGGGATAAAGCTGGAGATTGGGCGTGGGCAGGCCGGTGCCGACGCACATCAGGGCGACATCGGTGCTGGCGTTGACCCGCAGGCGCTCGCCGTTGAGATAGGCGCCGTCTCCCTTGATCGCGGTGAACATCTCGTCGGAAACGGGATTGTAGACCAGCCCGCAGATCGTTTCATTGCCGCGGCGAAGCGCGATGGTGATGGTATAGTGCTGGCCGAAGAGGAAATTGGTGGTGCCATCGATGGGGTCGACCAGCCAGCGGTGATCCTGATCCGCCCCTTCGACGGGCGCGAATTCCTCGCCGGTCAGTCCCCAGGGATATTGCCCGAGCAGACGGTCGCGGATCAGCGTTTCGGAATCCCTGTCTGCATCGGAAACGAAGTCCCCCGGTCCCTTGACGCCGATCTCAATGTCGCGGAAGCGCCTGAAATGGTCGAGCGTCAATGCGCCGGCTTCGCGGGCGGTGGCGACCATGTGGTCGAGGATGGCGCTGTAATTGACTGTCATCGGCTGAAAATCTCGGCGAGCCCTTCCGGATCATCGGTGGTGATCTGGTCCACCTTAAGCCGCAGGAGGCGTTTCACCTGTTCTATGGATTGCGGTGTGACGCTGTTGATCGTCCAGGCGTCGACCCGACGACCGGCGGCATGGATGGGGGCGATGATATCGACACCGGCATCCTCGGCGGCAAGCACGATCTCGTGGGCGAGGTAGATCATGTCCGCATCGGGTGCTGTGGCAAGGGCGTCTTCGATGAAGCCCGGATAGTCTCCGCTTGCCTTCAGTGCGGCTAGCGTGCCGCGATGGCAGGGATCATATCCGGTGCGAAGGTCGGGGGCTGAGCCGGCAAGCGTGGCGATGGCGTCGAAATCGCCGCCCGACAGGATCACGGACTTTGCTATTGGCGAAACGCTCGCCCCGAAGCCGGCGACCACCTGCGGAGTAAGCGCTTGCCGGTCTTCCTTGAAATCGAGCTGGAGCAGGGCGTCAGGATGAACGGCGCCCTCGGCAAGCAGGGCGCAAAGGTCTTCGAGCAGCATTACCTTCGCATCGATGGGCAGGCCGTCATTGTCGCGCAGGTGGAGCTGACGCAGGGTGGCGGCGGATGTGTCGCGCACCCGGCCGGTGCCGGTGGTCTCCCGCTCCAGCGTCAGGTCATGCAAAACGGCGCAGCCGTGATCGGCGTGAATGACGAGATCGACCTCGATGCTTGCACCGAGCCGCATCGCCTCGATGATGCGCTCGCCAGTGAAGACCGGATCGTCAGCGCGGCGGCGGGCGCGATGCCATTTGAGCCATGTTCTGTGGCCGTCGCGGTCGATAAGGATCGGCTGGTTCATGTCAGCTCCGGTAGATTGGGCGGTTGTCGCGATAGGCCGTGACGGCACGGGGCGAAATCTGTACGCCCTGTCCCGTCTGGAACATATCCGGGTGGGCGACCATGGATTTGATCCGTGTACCATCGGCGAGATCGAGGTCGACAAGGCCGTGGGTGCCATAATCCGTCACCCGGTGCACATTTGCTTCCGGCGTTTCGGAAATCGTCAGATCGATGGCTTCCGGGCGAACGGCGAGAATGGCCGGTCCGTCGGAGACGGGGAGCGGCAGGGTGAAGTCTGCGCGCATGAAGGTTCCGTCTGAAACCGCGCCCTCTATCAAGTTCATGGTGCCGATGAAGCCGGCGACGAAAGGGGTCTGCGGTTCGCGGTAGATGACGTTCGGCCGGTCGATCTGTTCGGTCTTGCCGTTCGCCATCACGACGATGCGGTCGGCCATGGAGAGGGCCTCATCCTGACCGTGGGTGACGAACAGCGTGGTGATGCCGAGACGCTGCTGAATATCGCGCACCTCTTCCCGCAGCCGCTCGCGCAGATGCTGGTCGAGGCTGGCGAAGGGCTCGTCGAGCAGGAGTATTTTCGGTTCGAGAACCAGCGAGCGGGCGAGCGCCACGCGCTGCTGCTGGCCGCCGGAAAGCTGGCTGGTGGCGCGCTCGCCATAACCGGCAAGCCCGACGAGTTCGAGCACCGCCTCCACTTTCTCTCTGATGACGGCAGCCGGCATGCGGCGCAGCTTGAGGCCGAAAGCGAGGTTTTTGAAAACGTTCATATGGCTCCAGAGCGCGTGGCTTTGAAACACCATGCCGGTCGGCCGCCGCTCTGGCGGCAGGTGGGTGACATCTTCGCCATCGATGGTGATCTGCCCGCCCGTCGGTTGCTCGAAGCCGCCGACCATGCGCAGCAGCGTCGACTTGCCAGAACCGGAGGGGCCGAGAAGGCAGACGAGTTCGCCATCGGCGACATCGAGCGAAAAGCTGTCGACTGCCTTTGTCCCGCCGGAATAGGTTTTTGTGACCTGGCGGATGTGAAGTACGGACATGATGATTTCCTAACCGCCGAAACCGCGGGCGAATGCGCCGCCACCGATGACGCGGCGGGCGAACATGAGGGCAATGAAGGACGGCACCCAGAGCAGGACGGACAGGACCGCGCCATACTGGATGACCATCTGGTTGTTGATGTAGCTGATCATCAGCACCGGCATCGTGCGGATGCCCGGCGCGCCGATCAGCCATGCGCCTTCCGTCTCGTAAAAAGTGCCGACAAAGCTCAGCAGCACGGCGGCGGCGATGGTCGGTCCCGCCTGCGGCAGCGTAATCGACCAGAAGACCCTGAGCGGACTGGCGCCAACATCGCGGGCCGCCTCTTCCATGCGTCGGTCGACGGCCTGAAATGCCGCCACGGGAATCCAGATCATGAACATCAGCGTGCCGACGAGCTGGATGAGAACGACGCCCCAGAAGGTGCCGATGAGGTTGAGCTGCAGGAAAATGGCGGCAATCGCGACCAGAAGCCCGAATTTCGGGAAGGCGTGGCCGGCAAGGAAGGAGAAGAACAGCAGGTTGCGGCCGGGAAAGCTCATGCGCGCAAAGGCATAGGCGGCGGGAAGGCAGATCACCGCCGAAAGCAGCGTTACCACAGTCGTCAGCCGCAGGCTAAGCATCAGCGCGTTCCACACATCGGCGCGGCCGAGCGTCTGGCCCCAGAAGCGGAAACCGAACTGCTGGGGAATGACGTTGGGAAAACGCCAGACCTCGGTGAATGCCCAGGTGCCCACCACAAGCAGCGGCCCGACGATGGCGACGGTGAGAAGGGTGGCGAAAAATATGCCGGGCCAGTCCATGCGCGTTTGCGCCGGCGTGAGGGTCGTCATGTCATTTCCCCTGGTTGCGTGCGACCGAACGCACGTAGAACAGGCCGAATGCGATGCAGAAACCGAAAGCGATGACGGCCTGGGTCATGGCGCCGATGGGATCCTGCACTTCGCGCAGCGTGCGCTGCATGAAGGGGCCGAGCATTTCGGGAGAGGCCGGTCCGAGAAGATAGGGCAGGGTGAAGGAGGAAAAAATGCCGAGCACCGAAAAGGAAAGCGCCACCAGAATGGAATTGGAAATGCGCGGCAGGATGATGTGCCAGAAGACTTGAAGCGCATTTGCGCCCACATCCCGCGCCGCCTCCACCGACTGGTTGGCGACGCTGCCAAGCCCTGCGAGCAGGATCAGAACGGTCAGCGGAATATTGTCCCAGACGAGACCGATGACCGGCCCCCACGGCGTGAGATAGGGCGTGCGGATTTTCGGCAGGTCGACCGCATTGAGCAATATGTCCACCATGCCGTTGGGTCCGAGAACGCGGATGAAGGCGAAGGCGAGGATGATCGAGGGCACGAACATCGGGAAGATGGCGAGCGCCTGCACATAAGCCGAAAGGCGGCCTTGCGAAAAGCGCAGGTAGAGCGCGATCGGCAGGCAGATCGCCAGCAGGAGTATCGCGCAGACCATTGTCGTCCACAACGTCACGGCAAGATTGTCGAGGCTGTAGCGGTCCGAGAAGAAGAAGCCGTAGCTTGAAAGATCGAAACCCGTCTCGCCGTTCGCTCCGGTGCGCCAGACGGTGCGGCCGATGGCGTTGATGGCAGGCCAGATGACAAGCCAGATCATCAGGAACACGGGGATGGCGACGAGCAGGAGGCCGACTGGCCTCCTGCCTGCCGTATTGTCGATGAGCGGGCGAACCGCTCCTTCCGCAACCTCGGTCACGACTTGCGGTCGACGTTGGGAGCGACGTTGCGATACCAGCCATCATTGATGGCGGTTTCCCATTTGCCGGCCGGGAAGGTCGGAATGGTCTGCGGGATGATGTCGGCGAAACGCTTGCGCAGTTCGGCCGGCACATAGTCCCAGGAAACGCCGGGAAAACCGCCGAGTTCGGTGAGGATCGCGCCCTGGATTTCTTCCGACAGCACGAAATTGGCGAGCTTCAGGGCAGCATCGCGATTGGCGCCGTTGGCAAGCACCACGGCGCGCGAGAAATCACCGCAAAGCGCCAGATCCTGAAGCTGGACGAGGCCGGTTTCTTGCGGCAGAACGCCCTGATCGATGGCCTTCAGCACCTGATCGGACCAGACAGGGGTCATGGTGACGACGCCCTGCGAAAGCAGCTGCAGCGACTGTGTGTTGCCGGAGGAATATGCGCCCTTGTCATAGAGCGACGGGGCGATGTCGTTCAACAGCGCCCATGCTTTGCCGAGAGCCTTGTCACCGGCTTCCTGGGTGTAATTGTCGACCGTGAAGGCCTTGGGGTCGAGGCCGTTGGCCTGATGGATGGCGCGGCGGACGAAGTTTCCGCCGGAGCCGCCCTTGTCGGGACGGTTATAGACGAACTGGCCGGGATTGGCCTTGATCCATTTGACGAGTTCATCCCAGGTCTTCGGTGCATCCGCCGGCTTGAGCTTGCTGGTGTCATAGGCGAGCAGAACCTGGCTGCCGCGATAGGGCAGACTGTATTCGCTGCGGATGGCAAGCGGGTTGACGCGCGAATAGTTGGAGAGGCCGGCTTTCGCCATGTTCACATAGATGCCGGCATCGATGCCGCCGGTGGGCAGCAGCGGATCGGCCGTTTCGAAATAATCGGCCTGCGGATCGGTGCCCGTCTGCTTTGCGGCGATGGCGCGCTCGCCGATGGCCGTGATGCCCGCGCTGTCGCCGGCATCGACGAGGTTGAGCTTCAGGCCGGGATTGGCGGCTTCAAAGGCGGGCTTGATCGTATTGGACCAGAAATCGAGGATATTCGTATCCGAACTGGTGTACCAGTCGATCGTGCCCGGAGCGGCGAAGCTCATGCGCGGTGCAAGGGCGAGACCGGCGGCGGCGCCTGCGGCGGACATCATAAAGGTGCGGCGTTTCATCTATGTCTCCGATGTTTTCGGCGCGAGTGGAACTGCTGAGCGCTGACCCCGGGAAAGATGGGGAAGGCTCTGGCCGGTCGTTGCACAGCCGTGCATTTTTTGAACGGGCCGGCGGCGGTTCTAATGTCTTTCCATAACGCTTTCGTGACGGTTGCTGCCGACAGCACCGCCGGCGCACACTGTCCGGGTGGCCGTTCGAAAGCAGGCCCTACACAAGGCGTTGTCGGGCAGATAGAGTGATCGCGATTGGATTGGAGGGAGGGGAGCGATGATCGCAGCCTATATCGACGAATTTATCATGTTCTTTGCCGGCCTGTGGATGACATGTGTCGGCTTCGGTTATCTGCCGTTGTCAAAAAACACGGTCAATCAGCCGCCGGTTGTTCGTCACTTCAAATGGATGGGGCCTCTGCTGATCGTTATTGCTGCCGTTCTGGCCGCGGCCAGCTGACCGGAGAATCTTCCGCAAAGAAAAACCCCGCCGAGGCGGGGTCTTGTCTTACCAGGGCTGACGTCCATACCAGTCGTCGATGTCTTTCCTGGCCCGGTCCTTTTCGTAACCGTAGCGCTCCTGAATCTTGCCTTCGAGCTGTTCGCGCTTGCCGTTGATGACGTCGAGGTCGTCGTCAGTGAGTTTGCCCCACTGCTCCTTGACCTTGCCCTTCATCTGCTTCCAGTTGCCTTCAACGCGGTTCCAATCCATTGGTGCTCTCCCTTTTTTTGGCTTGCACCGGTAAATGTCCAAAGCTGCGCTGGGTTCCCTCCGGCGGCCGGAATGTTCGGCGTAACTGTGGCCTGCCGCCACGAAAAGATCACGATTCATTCAGCCGCAGTTCACCCGGCGGGGCGCTAAATCCTCTCATCCCACAAGGAGGGAGATAAGATGCGCAAGATGATTCTAACCGCCGGATTAATTCTCGGCGCCCTGTTCGGCACCGGCGCCAACGCCATGCCTGTCGGTCAACCGTCTGCACCTTCGGCATCCCACATTCAAAAGGTGGATTATGCCTGCGGACGCGGCTTCCATTTGACCCCGCGCGGCTATTGCCGTCCGAACGGACCGCGTTATGAGCGCGGCTGGGACCGGCGCGACCGCTGGGAAGCTCGCCGTGAATGGCGCGAGCGTCAGGCCAGACGGGAATGGCGTGAGTGGCGCGACCGCAGAGATTATCGCGACTACCGCGATCGTCGCGATTATTATCGATACTGATCGGGCAAGGCCCTCTCCACGTCGAGAGGGCCTTTCTCATATGGGTCGGTGAGGTCCATCGACCCTCGGGGAGGGTGTGAATACAGCGTCCCCGCTGCAAATCAGCATGGGCTTAGACAGAATTGCCTTCAATGTGAGGAAACCCGGACGGCAGTTCGGGGTTAGTGCCGTATCACCGTTCATAAGGAGGATACGATGGACATCACCAGGCGCACCATTCTCACCGCCGGCGCAGCAACCGCCGCCGCTGCAATCTTTCCCCACCCGCACGTCGCGCGTGCCGCGCTGCCCTTGACGCAGCCCAAACTTCCTTTCGCCGAGGCCGATCTCGCGCCAGTGATTTCGGCGAAAACGGTGGGTCTTCATTACGGAAAACACCACAAGGCCTATTACGACAAGCTGAATGCGCTTGCCGCCGGCACGCCCTATGCCGACATGGAGCTGGCGGATATCGTGACGAAATCCGCCAAGTCCAAAGAGGCGGCGGACGTCAAGATCTTCAACAATGCCGCACAGGCGTGGAACCATGTCGCCTATTGGGATCAGTTCGTACCGGGCGGGCCGAACCGGCCGACCGGCGATCTCGCCGCTTCGGTAGAGGAGACCTTCGGTGGCTATGATGGTTTCATCAAACGTGCGGTCGATGTCTCCGATACGGTCTTCGGCACCGGCTGGGTTTGGCTCACGCGCGGCGATGACGACCGGCTCGCGCTGATCGGATATGAGGACGGCAAAAATCCCGTCGCTGTCGGTCGCCCAGCCTATCTCGGCATCGACATATGGGAGCATGCCTATTACGTCGATTATGAAAATCGCAAGGCCGACCATATTCGCGCCGTGCTCGACAAGCTGGTCAATTGGCGGGTCGTCGAAGAGCGCCTGAAATCATAACGATCCTCTTTCTCCTGAAACCTGCAGGGAGTGGCCGGCCGCCTGCGGGTTGCCCTGAGGTGCATTTGAGCTACTATGCGCCCATGGCGAGGAGGCCATGTTACAGGAGGGTTCATGATTTACCGGTCTTCAAAACGGCGCATGGTGCTGAAACTTGCCGCTGCGGCGGTTTCTTTCGGCATGCTGGGAACGGCTGCGGTCGCGCAGCAGGGCTTCCCCGATCGAACGATTACTCTGGTCGTTCCTTTCGCGGCGGGCGGCTCTACCGATGTGGTCGCGCGTGTTATCGCACAGAAGATGGGTGATGAGCTCGGCCAGCAGATCGTCGTTGAAAATGTCGCCGGGGCCGGCGGCAATCTCGGCGCTGACCGCGTGGCCCGCGCCGATCCCGACGGCTACACGATCCTGATGGGCACGGTGGCCACCCACGCTCTCAACCCGCTTATTCTCAAGACCAAGCCTTACGATCCGGAAAAGGATTTTACGCCAGTTTCGCTGCTCGTGGTGGTGCCGAATGTGCTGGTCGTCAATCCGAAGCTCAACGTCAACAGCGTGGCGGAACTGATTGCTCTCTTGAAGGCCGAGCCGGACAAGCATGCCTATGCTTCTTCCGGCAATGGCACCCCGCTGCATCTTTCCGGCGAGCTGTTCAAGAGCATGGCCGGTGTCAGCATGCAGCATGTTCCCTACAAGGGCGCAGGCCCGGCGCTTAACGATCTGCTCGGCAACCAGATTTCCATCATGTTCGACAATCTGCCGTCTTCGTCCGGACATATCAAATCCGGCACGTTGCGGGCGCTCGGCGTCACGACCAAGGAGCGCGCCTCGTCCTTCCCGGATCTGCCGACAATCGCCGAGACGGTGCCGGGTTATGAGACCTACACCTGGAATGCGCTCTTTGCGCCTGCCGGCACACCGGCTGAGGTGGTCGACAAGCTGAATGCCGCCGCCAAGAAGGCGCTTGCCGATCCGGGGGTTGCCGGACGCATGGCGGAATTCAGCGCCAAGATCGTCGCCTCTTCGCCTGATGAGCTGAAAACCCACGTTGCGGCGGAAATCGCCAAGTGGGGACCGGTGGTCAAGGATGCGAATGTGCAGATGGACTGACCGGTAACGGCAGATACCATTCCGATTTTCCGCCGCACATCCTGCCGGTTGCGGAAATAAGGACCTGACAAAGCCGTGGCCGATGCCGCTGTCGCATCGGCCACGATTTATGTTGTCGCACCCGGCCGGTGTGGCGATTCCGCATCACTCACCAGCCGGTTGCAAAAACCCGCTTGGCAAGCTTCAACCGCTGAGTTACAAATTTCACTACCGCGTCAGATCGAACAAAGGGAGGCGTTGCATGACACCAGCATTCTTCGAAACCCTCCCGCAGGGAATGACCCGACACTAGGTCATATCCATTCGCGGCCCGCCTTGAGCGCGCCCGACATGCGGTTTTACTTTCCCCCATAGCCCGATTGATCTGACGGGATCACTTCGTCTCCCGCCCGGGCTGTGCCATCCAACTTCCGTTTTGAGGACCGGTCGCCGATTATAGGGCGCTGGGCTGGTAAAAATGACTCGCAAGAAGCTCGATTTCCGCGCCGATGCCTATCGACATGTGCTCGGCTTTGTTTTCAACCATTGGCGTCATCGGCCGGCGCTGGTGGGTTTCATCATCGTTCTGGTGATTGCCAGCACGCTGGCCGAAGTGATGGTGCCGGTCTTTTCCGGCCAGATCGTCGATGCCATTGCCGGTGGCAACGGGGCAGACAAGGCGCTGCGCGCCTTCGTCATCGTGGTGGCGCTGGGGCTGGTGAGCGTGGTGCTGCGCTGGTTCATCTTCAACGGCATCATCCGGCTGACACTGAAAATCATGGCGGATGTCGCCAATAACGGCTTCCACAAGGTGCAGCGTTTCTCCACCGACTGGCATGCCAACAGCTTCGCCGGCTCCACGGTCCGCAAGATCACGCGCGGCATGTGGGCGCTGGATTCGCTCAACGACCTGCTGCTCGTCGCGCTTTTGCCTTCCATCGTCATGCTGGTGGGCGCCACCATCGTGCTCGGCAGCTACTGGCCGGTCATGGGCCTGATTGTCGGCCTCGGATCGCTGATCTATATCGGCGTCACGGTCGGCCTTTCCATGGGGTATGTGTCGCCGGCGGCAAGGCTTGCCAATGCCTGGGATACCAGACTTGGCGGCGCGCTGGCGGATGCCATCAGCTGCAATTCGGTGGTCAAGGCCTTTGGTGCCGAGACCCGCGAAGAAACGCGGCTGGGCCATGTGCTGGTGAAGTGGGATAACCGCACGCGCAGGACATGGAAGCGTGGCACGCTGAACGGCACGATCCAGAGCTTCATGATGGTCTCCATGCAGGCCGGCATTCTGGGCACGGGCCTCATCATGTGGCAAAAGGGGCTTGCGACGCCGGGCGACATTACCTTCGTACTGGCGATGTTCTTCGTGTTGCAGGGGTATCTGCGCGATGTGGGGCAGGATATCCGCAACCTGCAACGCGCCGTCAACGACATGGAAGAGCTGGTGCTGCTGGACAAGATGCCGCTCGGCATCGAAGACAGGCCGGATGCCGGACCGATCAGGATCGGAAAGGGCGAGATCGTCTTCGATCACGTCACCTTCCAGTATGGCGCGCATCCAACGCCGCTTTACGATGACTTTTCGGTCACCATCAAGGCCGGTGAACGGGTGGGTCTGGTCGGCCATTCCGGTTCGGGCAAGACAACATTCGTCAAGCTCATCCAGCGGCTTTACGACATCAAGTCGGGCGCGATCCGCATCGACGGCCAGAATATCGCAGGCGTCACGCAATCGAGCCTGCGCGGCCAGATCGCCATCGTGCAGCAGGAGCCCATCCTGTTCCACCGCACGCTGGCGGAAAACATCGCCTATGGCCGGCCGGACGCCACGCGGCGTCAGATCGAGCAGGCGGCGAAACAGGCCAGCGCCCATGATTTCATCATGTCCCTTCCCAAGGGTTATGAGACGATGGTGGGTGAACGCGGTGTCAAGCTGTCCGGCGGCGAGCGTCAGCGTGTCGCCATCGCCCGTGCTTTCCTTGCGGATGCGCCGGTGCTGATACTGGACGAGGCCACTTCCAGCCTCGACAGCGAAAGCGAAGTGCAAATCCAGCAGGCGATGGAGCGGCTGATGGTCGGCCGCACCACGCTCGTCATCGCCCATCGGCTTTCCACCGTCAGGGCGCTGGACCGGCTGCTGGTCTTCGACAAGGGCAGGATTGTCGAAGAGGGTGACCATCAGGCGCTGATCCGCCTCAACGACGGCATCTACCGCCGGCTGTTCGAACGGCAGGCGCTGGAGCTGACCAAGGGCCTGGTGGCCTGAAAAAAACCAAACGCCGGGGGTATCCTCCCGGCGTTCCCTTCCCGAACATTGACCCCGCGCCACGAACACGCCGCTTTTTTCGCGTATGGGCGTGTTCTGCGCAACACCAACAGGACGGTGAACCATGGATTTCCACCCGATCACAAAGCCGCAACGCCTTGTCATCAGGGGAACCCATATCCATGCCGCATTCCATAACTCTCTCGGACCTCTCGTGGTCGACACCCGACGGTCATCCGCTCTTTTCTAACATCAATCTTCGCTTCGGACCCGAACGCACCGGCCTCGTCGGGCGCAACGGTGTCGGCAAGACGACGCTTCTGAAACTGATCGCCGGCGAACTGTCGCCGTCCGCGGGCACGGTGTCCGTCTCGGGCAGCGTCAATCTCCTGCGCCAGAGCGTGCAGGTTGTGTCCGACGAGACCGTCGCCGACCTGTTCGAAGCGGGCGAGGCGCTGGACGTGCTTGCCCGTGCGCAGGCGGGAACGGCCACTCTGGAAGAGCTTGAAGGCATCGACTGGATGCTGGAGGAGAAAATTGCCGGGGCGCTCGCGCAGGTCGGGCTGGACGCCTTGCCCTCCACGCCGCTTTCGGCGCTATCCGGTGGACAGCGCACGCGGGCCGCACTTGCCGCTCAAATTCATGCAGCGCCGGATTTCCTGATCCTCGACGAACCGACCAACAATCTCGACCGGGACGGACGCATTTTCGTTGCCGATTTTCTGGCGGGCTGGCGCGGCGGAGCGATCGTCGTCAGCCATGATCGAGAGCTTCTCGAAACCCTCGATGCGATTGTGGAAATGACCACGCTCGGCGCCACCCGTTACGGCGGCAACTGGAGCCAGTACCGCGCACAAAAAGCGCTGGAGCTGGCCGCCGCCGAACAGGACTTCGCGAATGCGGAAAAGCGTCTGTCCGAGGTAAAACGCCGGTCGCAGGAGGCGCTTGAGCGCAAGGCCCGCCGCGATAGCAGGGGTGCTGCAAAAGCGGCGAGGGGAGACATGCCGCGTATCCTTGTCGGTGCGATGAAAAGGCGTGCCGAAAAGACGAGTGGCGACAACGCCAATCTGGCCAGCCGCCTGACAGCCGAGGCGACGGAAGACCTGAAGACGGCGCGTGAGCGGATCGAAATCCTGCAGGGGGTCAGTGTAACATTGCCGCCCAGCGGGCTGCACGCGACAAAAACCGTGCTCAGCCTGCAAAATCTGACTGCAGGGTATCAGGCCGAACATCCCGTGCTTCACGATCTGTCCTTCGAGATCATCGGGCCGCAACGCGTTGCCGTCACCGGTCCGAACGGGTCTGGAAAAACGACGTTGCTTTCGGTGATCACGGGGGACTTGCCGCTATTCGAAGGGGCGGTGCATGTCGGGGTGAAGGCTGTGTTTCTCGACCAGCAGGTCAGCCTGCTCGATGCGAGCCTGTCCATTCGCGACAACTTCCTTCGGCTTAACCCTAAGGCCGGGGAGAATGCCTGCCGCTCCGCGCTTGCGCGCTTCATGTTTCGTGCCGATGCCGCCTTGCAGATCGTTTCAACGCTCTCGGGCGGGCAGATGCTCAGGGCCGGTCTCGCCTGTGTTCTGGGAGGCCCGCAGCCTCCGCAATTGTTGATCCTCGATGAACCGACCAACCATCTGGATATCGATTCCATCGCGGCCGTGGAGGCTGGCCTTCAGGCCTATGACGGCGCCTTGCTGGTGGTCAGCCACGATGAGGCCTTCCTCGCCGCCATTGGCATCGAAACGCGGCTGGAACTTGGGAAGTCAGAGATGCGTTCGGGCGCTCAGTAGTTCACCGTCACGACGACCGTATCGGAGTAGTTTCCCGGCGCTGGCGTGTTCTGCGCCGGGACGCGGCCATAGACGGTCAATGTCTGCAGGCTGCCCGTTCCGGTGCCGGTGGCTATCTCGCCCGCCGCACTTCCCCAGACGTTCGTGCGGTTCACGTCGCGGTAGAGACCATAGGTTATCGATCCGCCCGCCTGCACCATCTGGCGCGCGGCGGGCGGGCTGTTGCTCAGGCCGCCATTGAGCGCCACACTGTAGTTCAGATTGGTGGTGCAGGTCAGATTGATCGCTCCGGTCGCATTGACTGCCGTGTTCAGCACGCCGTGACTGCCGAAATCGATGTTCTGGGCCGAGATGATGCATGTCGGCGCCACTGCGGCCGACACGTTGAACGGCACCTGCGTGGGGTTCTGGTTCACGGAAGAGCAGCTCGGTGCAAGCAGGGTAAAGGTCGTATAGGTGAAGCTCGTTTCCGCGCCGGCGAAGCTGGAAAGATAAAGGCCGCGTGCTGCCGAGGCCTGACCGGCGTTGATCCGGCCATAGACCGTGCGGCTCGTGGTGTTGATCAGGAGCGGCAGTGCCATGTCGATTGGCGGAGGCGAGCCGAGTGCGGGCTGCGTGACCGATCCCCATGAGGTTGTCCGCGCCGAGTTCTGGTAGAGCTGGTAATTGAGGATGTTGCTGCCCTGAAGCATGCGACGGATGCCGCCCGACTGCCCGCCGCTTCCGGCATTGATGTTGGGGCAGATGCGGATGGAAAGCGCCAGCGACAGGGGGTTGGAGCAGGTGACTGACAATGTCGCCGTCGTGTCCACGGCGCTGCCGCTTGCCAGATTGACGAAGCCGAAATTCATGTCCGACATGCTGAAGGTGCAGCTTTGCGCCAGTACCGGTGAAGCCGGGAGGAAAGCGGCGATGGCAAGGGCGGTACGGGTCAGGACCTTCATGGAATGCTCCTGCATAGGGTTTCGAAAGTTGCGCGTGAATTGCCGGCAGAAGGCACGGTGATCTGCGCTTCGCATTCGCCCTTCGTCGGCTGTTTGATGCGGAGCCGATGCGTCTCGCTGATATTGTCGAGATAGGCCTGTCCGTCATAACCGACGATGAAATCGCGCTTGCCGTCGATTTTGCCGGTCGATCCGGTTTCGATGAATTCGCCGCTCTCGTCTTTCAGCGTCACCAGCGCCACCTGCCCCTCGGTTTCCACCTTGAAATTGACCACCGCGCCGGCCTGTTGTGTCGGCCTGACGGTCTGTTTCGTCCGGTCGATGCGGGCGTCGACCGGAAGATTGCTCGGGTCGAGCGTGATGTTGTTGACGTCATAGGAACGCAGGTTCGGGAGCAATATCTTGCCGCGGCGGTTGGTCTGGCCGATGGGGCGGTTTTCCAAAAGGATATCGACGCCGGGCGCGCCCGCATCCACCACGGCGAAAGCGTCGTCGATCCGGTTGCCGACAAAGACATCGCCGCCGGCGAGCGCTATCGATCCTTCGATCTGCGCATAGGCCTGCGTCGTGCGGTTAAATTGATCGACGCCGGCCGAAACGCGTGCGGCGCTGCCGCGGTAACTGCCGGAAGCGGAGGCGATGTCGTTGCCGCCGGTCGAGCCGCGCAAACGCCAGCCATAACTTCCCTCGGCCTGCTCTTCGGATTTGCCGACCTCAGCCGTCAGCGAATATCCATCCGCATCCGACGACATGCCGGCCGAGCCGGAGACGCCGCCGCCGAACGACCAGGAGAGGCCCGCAAAGATGCCGTAGGATTTGTTGTCCTCGAGGTCCTTGTAGGCGGTGATGAAGATATTGCCGTTCTCGCCGAACGGCCGCGTGGCGGAAAGGCCGAGCAGCCGGGATCGCCTTTCATCGAAGGTTTCGAGTTCCGTATAGGAGAAATTGAGGCTGGTCTCATCGAAACCGAGCTGGGTGGAAACGGAAATCTGGTCGAGTGCACGCGGCGGCCGCGCGCTCAGCAGCCCGGATGCCGTGCGGATATCGGACAGGTCGGCGGAGACGGAGGCCATATCGTGATAATCGCCGAATGTCCTTTGCGACCGTGCGTGAAATTTTACCCCCAGCAATTCCGCTTCGACGCTTGCGGAAAGCTGATAACCGCTTTCCGCGCCAAAGCGGCTCGATGCGCCCGAAACCGCCGCCAATCCCTGCGCTCCAAGGGTGAAGACGCCGCCAAAGCCGATATTGTAGAAATTCTCACCGCCTTCCGCATGGCCTTCCAGCGTCAGACTGTCCGACACGCCATAACGCAGCGTCGCAGACCCCAGTGGTTTGTCATCGTAATCGAAGGACGAGGTTCCGTAATTGCGCCGGGCAAAGCCAAGTTCGGCCGAAAAATCGATGAGGCCCTGCGCCAGCAGATCCGGTGAAGCATAAAAGGGCGTTTCGGACACGGTTTCGCGCCCCAGCGCATCCCGCACCACCAGCCGCGCATTGCCCGCGCCGCTGATGACAGGGAGATTGGTGATCGAGAACGGCCCTTCGGGAACATCCTGCGACAGGCGGCGGACATTGTTGACATAGACGTCGACGGTGGAGGGCACGGCAGCGGAGCCGGCAAATTCCGGCATCGGCATGGTGACGATATCCGGACGCAGGTCGAAATTGCGGCGTATCTGCAGGCCGCCCAGCCGTGTCGGGCGTGTCCAGCTCAGCCCGCCGGTGATGAGATCGCCGGCCCGATAGCTCGTCAACGTGTCCTCGTCCGAATAGCTCCAGGTGGTATCGAGACGCTGGGTATCGAACTCCGACAGGCGCGATGTGCTCAGAACCTGCGATGAGGACAGCACGCCGAGCGGACCGAAGGCCCTGCTTTCCAAAAGGGCCGAGACGCCGTTGAAATCGGCGATATCAGACCATTTGTTGCCGCCGGAGGAACCATAGATCGTGTAATTCACCAGACCTCCAAAATCGCTCGTGGCCTTTTCCCGGGTCTCTTCGTCCTGCTTCTGCGCAATCTTGCCGGAGGCGTCGATCACCCTGTTCGCCCGCGCCGCCATCGGCAGGGTGAAATGCATGGACTGGCTGCCTTCATCGTAGCGCGGCACCACATCCGGCAGCCGGGAAATATCGATCCAGCCATCATCGCCGGCAGCGCTTTCAACCGGGGAAATCCCGATATTCGTGAGCTGTTCCGGCTCGATGAGAAACGATCCGGCGTCGTTTTGACGAAATGTGGCGATCAGTTCTGTCGAAACATCGTTGATGTAGACTTCGAGCTGCAACTGTCCCGCTTCTTTTGCGGCAAAAGAGGCCGGTTGCGCCGCAGGGGGAATATCCTGCGCCACGGAGAAACTGCCCGATGAAATGACCGTCAGAGCGGCAATCGTCAAAACGGCAAGATCAGCCGCCCGAGACGCGCGCCGTCGCATTGACGGGGCCGCCTTCGCTGTCTGCCGAAATCTTCAGCGTGCCGCCGCCTTTCTTGCGGCCCGTTGCCGGAACCACAAAGCTTGCGGCGGATCCGCCAAGCACATATCCCACCAGCCCCTGCTGCCGGGCAAGCGCCTGCCCGTTGCTACCGGAAAGCATCAGGTTGGCGATCCTTATCCTCTTTGCGCCCGTATTGGACACCGAGACCCGGTAGCCATTGCCCTGCGGCGTTATCTTCCAGGCCGGTTCTGCGTCGCCTGTGGAGGCGGGTGAGAAGAAAACGGGTATGGAGTGGCGCACCACCAGATTGACCGTGCCGGATTGCGGTCTTCCCGCCGGCGGCAATTCGTCGACGATGACGCGGTAACTCTCTTCGGCCCTGAGCGGCGCCTTGGAAAGGCGGACGATGCGGATGAGGTTTTCCGCGCCTCCCTTCAGTTGCGTCATCGGCGGGCTGGCGACGACGTCCTGCGCCGCCGTATAGACGTCCTGCCCGTTCTGCTGGGTCCAGCGGAATATCCTGACCTGAACGTTGATCGGGGTTTTCGCATCGTTCCAGATGCGGAGGCTGGAGGCCGCCGTGGGCGCTTTCAGATCCAGAAGCACGGGTGCGACCCGTAGCGATGCAGACTGTGAAGGTGAAACACTCAAACCGGCAAAAAACGCAGCCGCTAAGGTAAAAACACGCATGCGCGATCCTCCCTGTGGCGATCAGTAGTTGAGCGTGGCCGTCACCGTATCGGTATAGACGCCGACCGCGGGTGTCGTCTGGGCAGGAACGCGCCCATAGACCGTGAATGTCTGCGGCGCCCCGGTTCCGGTTCCCGTTTGCCGGTCCGTTCCCACGGTGTTCCCCCACACCGTGCTACGTGCCGCAGTTGTATAAAGCGAGTAGGAAATGGTCGCACCCGCAGGCGATGTCATCAGACGGTTGGCGACCGTCGCGCCCGAGCCGGCGCCGGCGCTGAGGCCGAGACTGAAAGGGGTACTGGCCGTGCATTGCACGACAATGTCGCTGGTCGCATCGATATTGCTGCCGATCACACCATTCGTGCCGAAATCAAGGTTGCCGGCAGAATTGATCTGGCATGCGGCCTGAATGGTGATCTGGACGTTGAAATTCGTCGTAGCGACCTGGGCGACGCCGGATGCCGGGGTGAGAACCAGCGCCGCAAATGATAACAAATAGCCTGATGCTGCAAACTTCATGCTGCCTCCCCAAGCTGCTGCGCTGATGATTTTTCGATGCGCAACATGGAATTACTCCAATAACGGGTAATTAGAATAATCTAATACTCGTACCGATTTGGTTAATAAATTCTTAATGAGGGATGCCTGAAAAACCACTGGCTGAAATGCAGCATCCGCCACAATCAAAGGTGTCGCGACGTGGTTGCAAAGCACAGGATCGACGCTAAATCCCGTCTACGAGTTTTTTACTGAAATGCGACATCTTGTCAGCCGGCCCCGGTTGGCGTACTCGAAATCGATAGAAACCCGGGCCGATCAACAGTACCGTTCGGTGACGCTGTGTTCGGCCCCATAGACATCATGACGTTGGGATTGCGATGAACCTTTACTTGGATTACCTGGCTGAAATCAAAAGCAGAGAACCACAGGGTCTCGCGCCCAAGCCGATCGATGACGGTGCGTTGACCGCCGAAATCATCGAACTGATCAAGGATGCAGGCAGCGAACACCGCGCCGATGCCCTGAAGTTTTTCATCTATAACACATTGCCGGGAACCACGAGCGCCGCCGGCGTGAAGGCTGCGTTTCTGAAGCAGATCATCCTCGGCGACGTCATCGTCCCTGAGATCACCCCGACCTTCGCGCTGGAACTGCTGTCGCACATGAAGGGCGGCCCGTCGATCAAGGTGCTGCTCGACATCGCGCTCGGCAACGATGCTGCAATCGCCTCCAAGGCGGGTGAAGTGCTGAAGACCCAGGTCTTCCTTTACGATGCCGACATGTTCCGCCTGCGGGATGCCTACAAGGCCGGCAACGCCATCGCCAAGGCCGTGCTGGAAAGCTACGCCAAGGCCGAATTCTTCACCAAGCTTCCGGATGTCGAAGACGAGATCAAGATCGTCACCTTCATCGCCGCCGAAGGCGATATTTCCACCGACCTCCTGTCTCCCGGCAATCAGGCGCATTCGCGCTCCGACCGCCAGCTGCACGGCCAGTGTATGATCTCGCCGGAAGCGCAGGCGCAAATCGTCGCGCTGCAGAAGCAGCATCCGGACAAGCGGGTGATGATGATCGCTGAAAAGGGCACGATGGGCGTTGGCTCCTCGCGCATGTCGGGCGTCAATAACGTGGCGCTGTGGACCGGCAAGCAGGCCAGCCCGTACGTGCCCTTCGTCAACTATGCCCCGATCGTTGCGGGCACCAACGGCATTTCGCCGATTTTCGCCACCACCGTCGACGTGACGGGTGGCATCGGCATCAATCTGAAGAACTGGGTGAAGAAGCTCGGTGAAGACGGCAAGCCGATCCTCAACAATGACGGCAACCCCATCCTTGAGCAGAAATATTCGGTCGAGACCGGCACGGTCCTCAAGATCGACGCCAAGAATCGCAAGCTGCGGGACGAAAACGGCACCGAGCTGGTCGACCTCGCTTCGTCCTTCACGCCCCAGAAGATGGAATTCATGAAGGCGGGCAGCTCCTACGCCATCGTCTTCGGCAAGAAGCTCCAGACTTTTGCCGCTGAAACGCTTGGCGTCGAGGCGACCCCTGTCTTTGCACCGAACAAGGAAATTTCGATCGAAGGCCAGGGCCTCACGGCCGTCGAGAAGATTTTCAACCGCAACGCCGTTGGCGTGACGCCTGGCAAGGTGTTGCACGCCGGCTCCGACGTTCGCGTCAAGGTCAACATCGTCGGCTCGCAGGATACGACCGGTCTGATGACCGCGCAGGAACTGGAAGCGATGGCGGCCACCGTCATTTCGCCGCTGGTGGACGGCGCCTATCAGTCCGGCTGCCATACGGCGTCCGTCTGGGACAAGAAGGCTCAGGCCAACACGCCGAAGCTCATGGCCTTCATGCACAATTTCGGCGTCATCACCGGCCGTGATCCGAAGGGCGTCTATCACTCCATGACGGACGTGATCCACAAGGTGCTGAACGACATCACCGTTGATGACCGGGCAATCATCATCGGCGGCGACAGCCACACCCGCATGTCCAAGGGCGTCGCCTTCGGTGCGGACTCCGGAACCGTCGCGCTTGCGCTCGCCACGGGCGAGGCGACCATGCCGATCCCGCAGTCGGTCAAGGTCACCTTCAAGGGCACGATGCAGCCCTACATGGACTTCCGCGACGTTGTGCACGCAACGCAGGCGCAGATGCTGCAGCAGCACGGCGACAACGTGTTCCAGGGCCGTATCATCGAAGTTCATCTCGGAACGCTGCTTGCCGACCAGGCTTTCACCTTCACCGACTGGACGGCCGAAATGAAGGCCAAGGCGTCGATCTGCATTTCCGAAGACGAGACGCTGATCGAGTCGCTGGAGATCGCCAAGTCGCGCATCCAGATCATGATCGACAAGGGCATGGACAATGCCGCACAGACGCTTAAAGGCCTGATTGCGAAGGCGGATCAGCGCATTGCGGAGATCCGTTCCGGTGAAGTTCCAGCATTGAAGCCTGATGCGAATGCGAAATATTTCGCTGAAGTCGTCGTCGATCTCGATGTCATCAACGAACCGATGATCGCCGATCCAGACGTCAACAACAACGACGTTTCGAGACGCTACACGCACGATACGATCCGTCCGGTTTCCTATTATGGCGCTACGAAGAAGGTCGATCTCGGCTTCGTGGGCTCGTGCATGGTGCACAAGGGCGACGTGAAGATCGTCGCGCAGATGCTGCGCAACATCGAAAAGACCGAAGGCAAGGTCGAATTCAAGGCTCCGCTCGTCGTTGCCGCGCCGACCTACAACATCATCGACGAGCTGAAGGCGGAAGGGGATTGGGAAATCCTGCAGAAATATTCCGGCTTCGAATTCGATGATATCAATCCGAAGACAACGAACCGGACCGAATACGAAAACATCCTCTATCTGGAACGCCCGGGCTGCAACCTGTGCATGGGCAACCAGGAAAAGGCGGCGAAGGGTGACACGGTTCTGGCAACCTCGACGCGTCTCTTCCAGGGCCGTGTCGTTGAAGACAGTGCCGAAAAGAAAGGTGAATCGCTTCTGGCCTCGACCCCGGTCGTGGTGCTGTCCGCCATTCTGGGCCGTACGCCGAGCATCGAGGAGTATCGTTCCGCCGTCGAGGGCATCGACCTGACGAAGTTCGCTCCGCCGAAGACGACGCCAATCGATTCCCAGTCGGTGCATTACTGAGATCGTGATTGTCGCCGTGCTTGGGCTACAGGCTCCGCGATGGCGATGCACTGAAAACGCCGAATGAACGTGGACAGCGGGGAGAAATCCCCGCTGTTTTTTATGGGTGGCGGCGCTCCGACCAGACCATTGGAGACTGGCGACATGTCTCGGCTTGGCCTTCGCCTCTTTTTGCGGTAACCAGACTGAATGATAAAAGCATCGAGTATCACCTGCATTTAGCTCCCGCCGCAGCGCGAGGAGCATCGAGCGAAAAGCCGAAAGGCTTGGCGCTCGGCGTCGGCTTGTCTGAAGGCAAGCGAATGCGAACATATGCAGTGAGATTACTCCAATGGAAAATTACTTCGAAAGCCCGTTCCGGGGCATCACGCTTGACAAGCAGGTCAGGAACCCGAACCTCGTGGTCGGGAAATACAGCTATTATTCCGGCTATTATCACGGCCACAGTTTTGAGGATTGCGCCCGTTATCTGCTGCCGGATGAAGGCGCGGACAGGCTGGTGATCGGAAGCTTCTGCTCGATCGGTTCGGGTGCCGCCTTCATCATGGCCGGCAATCAGGGCCATCGCAACGAGTGGATCAGCACCTTCCCGTTCTTCTTCATGCCGGAGGTGCCGGAATTCGAGAATGCCGGCAACGGTTATCTGCCGGCGGGCGATACCGTCATCGGCAACGATGTCTGGATAGGCTCGGAAGCGATCATCATGCCCGGCATCACGGTCGGCGATGGCGCCGTGATCGGAACGCGGGCGCTGGTGACGAAGAATGTCGAACCCTATGCCATCGTCGGCGGCAATCCCGCAAAAACGATCCGCAAGCGGTTCGATGACGACAGCATCGCCCTGCTGCTCGAGATGAAATGGTGGGATTGGCCGGTGGCGCGCCTGAAGGCGGCAATGCCGCTCATGACCAGCCGCAATGTCGCCGAGCTTTATCGGTTCTGGCGATCCGATAAGCCGCAGCCGTAAAAATGCCCGGCCCGTTTCATGGAGGCGGGCCGGCGCTTTCGGGTGATATGGGTGAAGGCTCTCGTCAACTGACATCCTTCAGGGCGCGTGACCGCAAACGTCGCAGCCGGACCTCCATCTGCCTCTTTGCCTGAATGTCGCCACGCCTGACGGCCACCGCGATGCCTTCCAGCCACGCCGCAATGGCACCGTCGTCATCTCCCAGCCGTGTGCGACATTCGCCGAGTCCGGCCCAAACCGCCGAATAGTCGGGATCCTGCCGGATGGCCTCCTGGAGATGAAGCGCTGCATCTTCGAAGTGCCCGGCCGCCTTGAGCGTCTTTGCGATTGAAAAGCGCAGGAGCGGACTGTCCCGTCCGTCTTCCAGCATCCTCATGAGTTTTTCGATCATCGTTGTCCCGTTGCAATGGTGAAGCACCATGCAATCGGTACGACCTCAAGCGCGGTTGAGGTCAAGCGGGATTTCGCGCGGTCACTTCGCCAGGCGACGCAATGCAACCGGGTCCCATATGTCGTCGAGCGGGCCTTCGAGAGCGGTTCGCGGGGGAATGAGCTTCGGTTCGATGATGGTAACTTCCGGCTCGGTCCGGTTCTCTTCCAGCAGTTCGAAACCCTTTTCGAGCATCTGCGCGATATCGGGCTTGATCATATAGACCGGGAAGGGAAGGAAGGATGCGAAAGGGTCGTAGTCGAAGCAGCCGACAACGATGTCGCCGAAGGCCTCGCCATCATGACGCCCCATGAAACGCAGCAGGCCTTCGAAATTGATCGATGAATTGACGAAGAAACAGCGGGGCAGGCGGCCCCTGCGCTCGAAGAAACGTTCGAATGCCAGCTCCGTCATATGTGGTGAATAGCCGGTGATCTCGATATCGTCTCCGCTCTCCGCCCCGAAATAAGCGGCCTTGGCGGCGTGGAAGCCGTCGATACGCTCGCGGCTGGCGTGGTCATCATGACCGCCGAACAGGATGACGTCGTCAGGGCCGAGAGGCCCGCCTTTTTCCGCATGGGCAAGGATCGCCGATGTCAGTATCTCCGCACCGTGCCTGTTATCGGAAATGACCGAGGGTACGAATTTGCCGGGAAGGTCGATATTGACATGCGGCAGTGCTGCGCGGGCGCAGACCTGGTGCACGCCGTCGGGATCGGTCGCGCCTGCAATGAAGAGGGCATCGATGGAATAGGCGATCAGGGTCTCCACGGTGCGGCGTTCTTCTTCAGGATCGCGCCGCCCGGAGACCACCATGGGCGACAGGCCGCGTTTGCGTGCCTGCCCCTCGAAGGTCTGCGCCATCGATGAAAAGAACCGGTTGTCATAAATGGGCACCAGAAGCCCGACGAGACCGGATTTCGAACTCCTCAGACCGCGGGCCTGCAGGTTGGTGGTGTAGCGATGCGCCTTGGCGAGCGAGAGAATCCTGTCGGCAGTCTCCTCCGAAATCCGCCGTTTGCGCCACGATCCGTTCAACACCGCGCTCACTGTCGAGGCTGATGCGCCCGACAATATCGACAAGTCATAAATGGTGGCTTTCTTGGAACTTATAGCCGTCACTGCGATCTCCCCAACTGATTCCGATTATTAGAGCACACATCCCCTTGACGGAAGGGCGCTTCATGTTATGGTTATTGCACCATCGATTGTGCAACTTGGCAATATCGATTGTGCAAGATGGTTGCTGTGGGAGTGGCAAGGGAGAGTCTCGAATAAGCGAGATGAGAAATTTTGAACGCGCCAGATGAAAAATGGCTGCGGCGGGTTTCGTTTGCCTAATTTTTTGAGGAGGAACATCATGAAGAAAATTATTGCTGCAGCGGTCGGCCTGTCGCTCGCGTTGCTCTCGTCCACCGCCTTTGCCGAAGGGCCGAAGGTGGGCGTTGTCGTCAAGATCGGCGGCATTCCGTGGTTCAACGCCATGGAGGCCGGCATCAAGGAGCAGAGCAAGAAGCTCGGCGTTGACGGTTTCATGGTCGGCCCGACCAGCGCCGATCCCGCCCTGCAGGTCCGCGCCATCGAAGACCTGATCGCCCAGAAGGTCGATTTCATCGGTGTTGTGCCCAATGATGCGAAGGTGCTGGAGCCGGTGCTGAAAAAGGCCCAGGCCGCCGGTATCAAGGTCATCACCCATGAATCGCCCAAGCAGCTTGGCGCTGACTGGGATTTCGAACTGGCTTCCGCCAAGGGTTTCGGCGAAGCGCATGGTAAGCTCTTGGCGGAAAAGATGGGCGGCAAGGGCTCCTATGCCGTCTTCGTCGGTTCGCTTACGGTTCCGCTTCACAATGCCTGGGCGGATGCCGCCATCGCCTACATCAAGGCCAATTATCCGGACATGAAGCTCGTCGGCGATCGCTACGGTGTCGCCGAAGATCTCGACAAGAGCCGTTCGACGGCGCTTGACCTGATGTCCGCCAATGCTGACCTGAGCGGTTTCCTCGCCTTCGGTTCGCAGGGGCCGATCGGCGCCGGGCGTGCCGTCGAAGAGCGGCGCAAGGATGGCAAGGTCTTCGTCATCGGCCCGTTCTCGCCGGGGCAGGGCGCCAAGCTCATCAAGTCCGGCGCGCTGACGGGCGGCTTCATGTGGAACCCGAAACAGGCCGGTGAGGTCTTCATCACCCTCGCGGACCGTATCGCCAAGGGTGAGACACCCAAGGCCGGCGACAATATCGAAGGTCTCGGCACCATCAATCCCGAGGGCAACACCATCGTCGTCGACCAGCTTTTGAAGATCGACAAGGAAAGCATCGACAAGCTCGTTTCCATGGGCCTCTGATCCTCCCCAAGGCCAAGGGCGTCGCGCGGGGTGTAATACGCGCGCGACGCCTCATCAGGAAAAACATGCCGAGCGCCACGTCTGCAATGCTGCCGCGGCGAAGGAGATTTACATTATCATGAGCGCAGAACCGCTCCTGTCCCTCAAAAATGTCAAAGTCACCTTCGGCGGCGTCCGCGCGCTGAAGGGCGTTTCTTTCGAGGTCAATCCGGGTGAAGTGCATTGCCTTGCCGGCGAAAACGGCTGCGGCAAAAGCACGCTGATCAAGGTCATAACGGGCGTCTATACGCCCGAAAGCGATGCCGAACTTTATTTCGACGGCAAGCAGATCACTGCGATGACCCCAACGCTTGCGCAATCGCTTGGCATTCAGGTGATCTGGCAGGATCTGGCGCTGTTCGATGAAATGACGGTGGCTGAGAACATCGGCTTCCAGTATGCGGTGAATGGAAAATACGGGCTGGTCGACAAGCGCGCCATCGAACAGGCTGCCGAAAAGGCGCTGGCCCGGCTCGGCGTCGAGATCGATCTTGATAAGCCGCTCAAGGAACTGCCCATCGCCCAGCGTCAGATCGTGGCGATTGCCCGCGCACTGGTCGGGGAAGCGCGGCTGGTTTTCATGGATGAACCGACCGCGTCGCTCACGCAGTCGGAAACGGATTACCTGATCGACATCGTCCGCAACCTGTCGGCCTCCGGCGTCGCGGTTGTGTTCGTCTCGCACCGCCTTGCGGAAGTGCTTGAGATTTCAGACCGCATAACCGTTTTGCGGGACGGCTCGCTTGTCGGCGTCTTTCCCGTTGAAGGCATGACCCAGTCTCGGGTGACTGAGCTGATGACCGGCCGCAATTTCGACAGCGCCGTCATCGCCGCCGATCACGATGACAAACCCGTCGTTCTCTCGGTGCGCGGGCTGAGCCGGGCCGGCGAGTTCGAGGATGTTTCGTTCGATCTGCGGCGGGGCGAAACGCTTGGCATAACCGGCCTCTTGGGAGCCGGTCGCACGGAACTGGCTTTGACGCTGTTCGGCATGCATCGGCCGCAGTCGGGTGAAATCCTGATTGACGGCAAGAGGGTGGATTTTCATTCCAACCGCGATGCGATCCGGGCGGGCGTCGCCTATCTTTCCGAAGACCGGCTATCGCTTGGCCTCAACCAGCCGCAATCCATTGCCGACAATCTCGTCATGGCGTCGCTCGACCGGCTGTTGAGCGGCGGCCTGATCTCACCCTCTAAAAAGGCGGATGTCGTTTCCCGCTGGATTTCAGCGCTCGGGGTGAAGATCGGCCTGCCGGAAGATCCGATCCGCACGCTCTCGGGTGGCAACCAGCAGCGCGTGGCGATTGCCAAGTGGCTGGCGATCGGGCCGAAAATCCTCATCCTCGATGCGCCGACCGTGGGGGTCGATGTCGGCGCCCGCGCCGGCATCTTCGAAATCGTCCGCAAGCTCGCCGCAGAAGGTCTTTCGATCATCGTGATCTCCGACGAGCCGCCGGAAGTTTATTTCAATACAGACAGGGTCATCCACATGGTCGAAGGCCGGTTCCACGCCACCTATGATCCGCGACGCCTGTCGCTCACCGAACTGGAGGCCGCCATCTATGCGTAGGCTCATCCTCGGACATACAACCGAATTCACGCTGCTTGTGGTCATGGTGCTGCTCTGCACGGGACTGTCCTTTGCGACCGACCGCTTTCTCACCATTTCCAATGCATTCGACGTGCTGAATGTCTCGGCGGTCAATATCATCTTCGCGGTTGGCCTGCTCGTGGTGCTGATATCGGGCGGTATCGATATCTCCTTCGCGGTCGCGGCCTCCGTCGTCCAGTATGTGACGGTGCTGGCGCTCAATGCGCTCGGCGGCGGCAACTGGGCGGAAGGTTTCATCATTGCCGGCGCGGTTGGCCTTGGTCTCGGTTTCGTCAACGCCTTCCTCGTCTGGCGGCTCAACATCATTTCCATCGTCGCGACCATCTCCACCTTCAACATCTTCTTCGGGCTGTTGATGTTCTTCACCAAGGGCGTGTCGATCTACGACCTGCCCGAATGGCTGTCGACGCGGGTGGTGTTTTACGAGCGCGAGATGTCCGATGGTTCCTGGGTCGAGCTGACGCTGCCCGTCGTGGTCATGATCCTCTGCTGCTTTGCCACCTGGTTCATGATTTCGCGCACCACCGTCGGCCGCAAGCTTTATGCATTCGGCGACAATCCGGAAGGCGCACGCCGCTTCGGCATCAATATCGGCGCCATGCATTACATTTCCTTCGGCTGGCTCGGTCTGATGGCGGGCATTGCCGGGCTCATGCAGGCGCATTACGCGCAGGAAGTGGTGCCGAACGCGCTTTATGGCCGCGAGCTGGATGTTCTTGCCGCAACCGTGCTTGGCGGCGCGCGGCTTGGCGGCGGCAAGGGCTCCGTCATCGGCTGCGTGCTCGGGGTGCTGATGGTGTCGATCACCCAGAACGGCCTTAACCTGATGGGCGTTTCGCCCTTTGCCTTCAAGATGATCGTCGGTGCCATCATCCTCATCGCCATCACGCTCTCTTCCACCCGCTTCGACAAGCTTTTGCCGAGTGCCTTACGGACATCCGCAAAGAAGGGGAGCGCACAGCGATGAGCAGTCTCGTTCGGAAATTCAACTCGATTTTCGGTGCCGACATGGCCGGGCCAGTGCTTGCCTTCATCGCTGTCATGCTCATTTTCGGAACCTTTGCCGATAACTTTCTCTCGCTCGCGACATTCGGTTCGGTCGCCTTCCAGCTGCCGGAACTTGGCCTGCTGACACTGGCGATGCTGCTGCCGCTGCTGACGGGCGGCATCAATCTGTCTGTTACCTTCGCCGCCAATCTGTCGGGTCTCGCCGCAGCCTGGGTGTTGCAGGCCCATGGCGGGGTGGATGCGCCGCCGAGTGCATTCCTGTTCGCCTGCCTTGCCGCACTTGTCACCGGCGGCGCTGCCGGCGCGATGACGGGGGCGGCGATTGCCTACACCCGCGCGCACCCCATTCTGGTGACGCTGTCGATGATGATTTTCCTGCGCGGCCTTGGCGAGTTTCTCACCCGTGGTGGAGACGTTTCCGGTTTCCCTGCCTACATGGCGCCGCTCGGTCACGGCACGCTTCTCGGCCTGCCGGTCCCGCTTCTGATTTTCATCGTCTGCGTCGGCCTCTGGCATGTGCTGCTGACACGAACCAAGCTCGGCTTCGGCCTGTTGATGATCGGCTCGAACATCGAAGCCGCGCGTTATTCCGGCCTCAATACGCGCAAGATTCAGGTTCTCGTCTACACGCTCTCGGGCCTGATGTGTGCGGTTGCCGGCATCATCATGCTTGCCCGTTTCAACTCCGTCCGTGTCGGCCACGGGGAATCCTATCTGCTGATCACGGTGCTGGCGGCCTTTCTCGGCGGCATCAATCCGTTCGGCGGTTTCGGTCGGGTGCTGCCCGTCTTCGTCGCCCTCATCGTTCTGCAACTGCTGTCGTCCGGCCTCAATCTTCTCGGGGCCAACCAGCATCTGGCAACGGCGCTCTGGGGCGTGCTGATGATTGTCGTCATGGCGGCGCGCGGCCTGTTTTCAAGCTACTTCGCATCTCTCAGAAAGAAGGTATGACGTGAAAGGCTTCGGTGTTCACGCAATGATGTGGTCCCTGAACTGGGACCACGAAAATGCCAGACGGTCCATCGCCGCTGCTGCGGATTACGGTCAGGATTTCATCGAGATTCCGCTTATCGATATCCCTGCTGTCGATGCAAAACACACGCGCGCCCTGCTGGAGAAATACGGCTTGCGCGCCGTCTGTTCGCTGGTGCTGCCGGAGCCCGCCTGGGCGTCCGTGCGCCCCGACGCGGCAATCGACCATCTGAATGCTGCGCTCGACAAGGCCGCAGAAATGGGCGCGGAGGCGCTGACGGGTGTTACCTACGGCGGCACCAATGAGCGAACCGGATTTCCGCCGACGCAGGGCGAATATGACAATCTGACAAGGTCGCTCTCCAGGGCTGCCGGTCACGCAAAAACACTCGGCCTGCAATTCGGTATTGAGACCGTCAACCGCTACGAAAACCATCTGCTCAATTCCGCCGAACAGGCGGTGGCGCTGGTGGAGCGCATCGGTGCCGACAACATCTTCATCCATCTCGATACCTTCCACATGAATATGGAGGAAAAGGGCATCGCCAACGGTATCATCGCCGCCCGCAATCACCTGAAATACATGCATATGTCGGAAAGCGACCGCGGCACGCCGGGCTGCGGCAATGTTGCCTGGGACGAGGTGTTTTCGGCGCTCGCAGCCATCGGCTTCAAGGGCGTGCTGACGCTCGAAAGCTTCGCCGCGATGCCCAGGGAGATGGCCGGTGCGATTTCCACCTGGCGGCCAGTTGCGCCCAGCGCCGATGAGGTTCTCGACAAGGGCCTGGCATTCCTGCGCGACAAGGCAAACCAGTACCGCATTTTCTGAAAGCACTCATTATCGGGGCAAGCACCTTGAGTAAAATTGACGATAATGCCCGCGAGATTGCGGGCCTTGCCCTCCAGCGACTGGAAGGGTCAAAGGGCCGGCGTGTGATGATTGCGATTGCCGGTGCGCCAGGATCGGGAAAATCAACCATTGCCGAATGCGTGGTCGATGCGTTGAACGCAGGCGAAGGCGTATCGGCCGCAATGTTTCCGATGGATGGTTTTCATTATGACGATGCCGTTCTGGAAGAGATGAAGCGCCGTCCCTTCAAGGGCGCCATCGATACGTTCGATGCCCACGGCCTGCGCCACATGCTTGAACGCCTGAAGGCCAATGAAGACGATGTCATTGCCGTCCCCGTCTTTGACCGCGCCATCGAAATCGCCCGCGCCGGTGGCCGCCTGATCCCGCAATCCGTCGATATCATCGTCTGCGAAGGCAATTATCTCCTCGCCGGCCAGTCGCCATGGGATCGCCTCAAGCCGATCTTCGATCTCACGATTTTCGTTGATGTCGACGAAGACGATCTGCGTGCGCGGCTGAGAGACCGCTGGCGAAGCTTCGGTCTCGGCGAGGACGAGATCAACCGGAAGGTGGAGGAAAACGATCTCCTCAATGGCCGCTTCATCACGTCCACAAGCACGGAGCCGGATATTCGCATCGGAAATCCGGGAAGCAGTTCCGCGTCCTGAACCTGCCTGAAGGGCTGCGCCTCCCTATTCAAAGTCAAGCGAAACAGAAAAGCGAAAGAGACCCCCATGAAACACGGCATCTATTACTCCTACTGGGAACATGAGTGGAGCGCCAAGTTCGGCCCCTATATCGAGAAGGTCGCCAAGCTCGGTTTCGATATCATCGAAGTCGCCGCCCACCACATCAATGAATACAGCGACGCCGAACTCGCCGTCATCAGGCAAAGCGCGAAGGATAACGGCATCATCCTCACCGCCGGCATAGGCCCTTCGAAAACGAAGAACCTGTCGTCAGAGGATGCCGCGGTTCGCGCAGCCGGCAAGGCGTTTTTTGAACGTACCCTTACCAATGTCGCCAAGCTAGACATCCACACCATCGGCGGCGCGCTGCATTCCTATTGGCCAATCGATTATTCGCAGCCGGTCGACAAGGCGGGCGATTATGCGCGCGGCGTCGAAGGCATTCACGGCATCGCCGATTTCGCCAATGATCTCGGCATCAACCTGTGCATCGAAGTCCTCAACCGCTTCGAAAACCACGTTCTCAACACGGCGGCCGAAGGCGTCGCTTTCGTCAAGGATGTCGGCAAGAACAACGTGAAAGTCATGCTGGACACCTTCCACATGAATATCGAGGAAGACAGTTTTGGCGAGGCCATCCGTACGGCGGGCCCGTTGCTGGGGCATTTCCATACCGGCGAGAGCAATCGCCGCGTACCGGGCAAGGGCAGAATGCCATGGCACGAAATCGGCCTCGCCCTTCGCGATATCAATTACACCGGCGCGGTCGTCATGGAGCCTTTCGTCAAGACCGGCGGCACGATCGGCTCCGACATCAAGGTGTGGCGCGATCTCAGCGGCGGCGCCGACCTCGCGAAAATGGACGAGGATGCCCGCAATGCCCTGGCATTCTCCCGTTTCGTGCTTGGCGGCTGATGCCCCATGAGCGCATTGACCGGGCGGCGGCTATCTGTCGCCCGGGCAGCCACTGCCATGTTCGCCCGCCATCGCCGAGTTGAAAAGACAACCGCTTGTGGGCTAAAGCACTGATGTCTCTTCGGGATCAAAACGATCCGCCCAAGACCATTGGTTTGCATGATCCCTGTCGCACTCCCGTCCGTCGAAGCGTTGCTTCTCCTTGCCTTCTTGCTCATCACGACCTTCGTATGGATCGTCTGGACGCTCCTGCTGTTCGTACGATATGTGGCAGGCCGCTGGAAGCGCCCGATGATCCTGCCCTATGGGCTGGTAACCGCCGTCGCGCTTTTCACCCTCTTTCGGTTCGGTGATTTTTATCTGCAGATGCGCGCCTACGACAAAGAGAGGACGGCAAGCCATCGGCCGGAACTGCTCGAGCCGGCGCGCCTTGGCCAGATCGATATGCCCAAGGGCACCAAACTCGAACTGGCCATTGCCAATAACAGGGAAGCCTTCGACCGGGCCGTGTTTCCGCATCCGGTGCGGTTGGCGGATATCGATGCCGTCGAGATCGCCCGTTATATCGCGATAAAAACCAACGATAATTATGAAACAGTGGGCTTTACCCCGCAGACCATGCGGATCACCGGCAACGGCGTGACCACCCAGAACGGCTGGCGCTGCGACGCGACGCAACCGGTGGAGTTCGATCTTTCGCCCGATGGCGGCATCTCCGCTTTCAGCAATTGCACTCTTTCGGATGGCAATGTTGTCGACGGCATCCCCCTGCCGAAAGGCACGTCCCTGCGCTCCTCCACAGGCAATGTCTATATCGATGGCTTCGTCGATTCCGATAGATGGGTTCTCGATACGGCTCAGGGCCAGACCATTCACATCGACAGTTTCGATCTTTTCGAGGCAACGCTTGCCCTTGATGGCGAGCGAAAACTCCACGAGATCAAAAGAGGTGTCCTGTCAAAAGACGCAACGTTCGGGACGCTTCACCATGCCGCCGGAACAAATATTCGTTACAATCCCCGGCATCTTCGCAACGACTATCCCGGCGCGTGGTTGATAATCGCGCCTCTGCCGGCTTCCGATACTCCACCGGTGCCATCGGATGATATCGTGCAGGGCAGGGACGGAAAGGTTCTGTCCAGCCCTGCCGACTGATTGCACGAGGGTCACCGTAAGACGGAAGCGAGAAATTCGCGGGTGCGGTCTTCTTTCGGCTGGCCAAAAATCTCGTCCGGTTTCCCCTGTTCGCAGATGCGGCCCTTGTCGAAGAAGCAGACGCGGTCCGAGACTTCCCGGGCAAAGCGCATTTCGTGGGTGACGAGAAGCATCGTCAGGTCGTGCTCATGGGCCAGATCGCGGATGACGGACAGCACTTCGCCGACCAGTTGCGGGTCGAGCGCCGAGGTCGGCTCATCGAAAAGCAGGACACGCGGACGCATGGCAAGCGAGCGGGCAATGGCGACACGCTGCTGCTGCCCACCGGAAAGCTGCACCGGATAATGATCCTTCTTATCCGCCAGCCCGACCATCTTCAGCAATTCGATTGCGCGCGCCTCCGCCTCCGCGCGGCCGATGCCCAGAACCCGCACTGGCGCTTCCACGATATTGCGAAGGACGGTCATATGGGGAAAGAGATTGAAGCTCTGGAAAACCATGCCGACATGGTTCCTGATCTGGCGCAGATGCTTTTCAGAGGCTTTGAAAGGTCCTTTGCCTCCCGGCTCATGGTAGGACATGTCGGCAAGGGTCAGCTTTCCCTCCTGGAATGGTTCGAGCGTCATGAGAATGCGCAGGACGGTTGACTTGCCGGAGCCGGAAGGACCGATGAGGGTGACTTTTTCGCCCTTCGCCACGCTGAAATTGAACTGGTCGAGCACCGTCAGAATGCCGAAGCGTTTCGTGACATCGGAAAATTCGATCAGTGGCTGGTTGGTGTTGTTGGTCATCGCAAGGGTATTCCTGCTTTTGGAAGTGCCCTTTGCAGGCGGCTGAGGCCTGCCGAGCAGATTATGGTCAGAAGGAGGAAGATCAGGCCCACAAGCGTCAGCGGCACCAGATATTCGAAGGTGCGCTCGCCGATCATATTGGCAAGCCCCATCATCTCCAGCACGGTGACGACGGAAAGCACCGGCGTTTCCTTGATCATGGCGACGAGATAGTTGCCCATGGCCGGGACGATGCGCGGAATGGCCTGTGGGATGATGATATCCCGATAGGTCTGCATGTGTGTGAGATTAAGCGCCGTCGCCGCTTCCCATTGCCCGTGATGCACCGCCTCTATGCCGCCGCGATAGACCTCGGACGTATAGGCGGCATATTGCAGGCCGAGCGCCAGCGCGCCGGTCAGAAACGCCGGCAGGACAATGCCGAAATCCGGAAGCACGTAATAGAGAAAGAACAGCTGCACCAGAAGCGGCGTATCGCGCAGGAATTCGACAATCAGCGCGGTCGGCCAGGGGATCATCCTGACGCGGCTGCGGCGCAGCAGCGCGAAGACGAGCCCCAGAACCAGCGCGATGGCAAAGCCGGCGGCGGCGGCTTTCAGCGTCACCGTAAGCCCGATCAGGATGATGGGCAGGATGGAGGTCGTGTAGGTGAGCCAGGTGGTCGTGTCCCATTCGTAACCATACATCATGAGAAGATATCCTTACGAATGGCGCGTGCGCGGGAAGACGTTGCCACGGCGCACGAAGCGTTCGATCACCCGGATGACGACCATCAGGATCAGCGACATCGCGAAATAACAAAGCAGCGTGATCGAATAGATGCTGGCGCTATCCAGCGTCAGGTTGCGGATCGACTGCGCCGCAAAGGTGAGGTCGGCAATCGAGATCAGCGACACGAGCGAGGAAAGCTTCAGCGTCTCGATGGCCAGATTCCCGAAAGC
Organism: Rhizobium sp. NFACC06-2; assembly: GCF_900101425.1. Lineage (NCBI taxonomy): Bacteria > Pseudomonadati > Pseudomonadota > Alphaproteobacteria > Hyphomicrobiales > Rhizobiaceae > Rhizobium > Rhizobium sp. NFACC06-2. Next base: position 262,503 of record NZ_FMVA01000006.1, read on the forward strand.
CGGCATCATTTCAACGATCGCCTGTGGCAAGGAAATGCGAAAAAGCGTCTGCATGCGTGTGAAGTTGAGCGCGCGTGCGGCTTCCAGCTGCTCCACCGAGACGGAGGACAGCGCGCCGCGAACGATTTCCGCTCCGTAACCGCCAGCGTGGGCGGCAAGCACCAGCACGCCGGTGGTAATCGGATCGAAGCTCAGCCCGACCAGCGGCAGGGCATAATAGAACCAGAAGAGCTGCACCAGCAGCGAAGTGCCGCGGAACACTTCCGTGTAACAAAGCGCGATGGTCGACAGGATCGGTCCACCCTCGACGCGCAGAATGCCGAAGAAAAAGGCGAGCACCGTGCCGACGACAAGGGCTGCGAGCGTAATCGTCATGGTGACGATGGCACCTTGCCATAACATCGGCAGATAGGCGGTCATGTCCATCTGGCGTTTTCCCGAGTTTCCGAGGAACGGCGCCCGGTTATGGCCGGGCGCCGGCTGGCATTATTTGCCGGCGCAGAGATCGGCGACCTTCTTTTCGGCCGCCGCCGCGATACTCTGTTCGGACAGGCCGTATTTGGCGAGGATTTTCTTGTAATCGTCGGTCTTGCGGAATTCGACGAGTGCGGCGTTGAAGGCGTCACGCAGCTCCTTGTCTTCCGGCCGGAAAGCGAAACCGCCGTAGTTACGCACGGGCGCATCCTTCACGACCGGATCGGTGAAAGGCTCGACCTGCTCGACATTGGCCTGACCCTTGGCGAGTTCCGAAACCGTCAGTTCCGTCGCGGCGTAGGCGTCGGCCCGGCTCTGGACGGTGGGAATGGCATCGGCGTTGGCGGGGATGAAGACGATCTGCTCTTCCTTGACGCCGACCGCCCGCAGGAAGTCGACATTGTTGGCGCCCGACACGACGGCCACCTTCAGCGAGGGGTTCTTGGCGATGTCGGCATAGGTGGTCAGCTTCTTCGGATTGCCCTTTTTCACCAGCAGGCCTTCGCCATAGGACGAATTCGGCTCGGTAAAGGCAACCTGCTTGCAGCGCTCGGGCGAGATGTTCTGTTCTGCGGCTGCAAAATCGAAGCGACGGGCTTTAAGGCCGGGGATCAGCGTGCCAAAGGGCGTCACTGTCCAGTTGACCTCTTCGATGCCCATCGATTTCAGAACCGCATTGGCCACATCGGGGCCGATGCCGGCGGAGGTGCCGTCGGGTTGCATGTAGGAATAGGGCACTTCATTGGCCGTGGCGGCGCGGATATAGCCCTGGCTTTTGACTTCCTCGACAGTCAGGGCGCTGGCGGATGTCACGCCGATGGTAAGGGCGAGGGCGGAAAGCCCGGCAAGTCTGGTAATGTGCATGTTCTTACTCCTCTGGTTGGGTTGCGCGGTCCGTTTTCGGATCTCACGATGATTTTTGGCTAGGTATTCTCCGTGACCGTGGCGATGACGGAAAGGCAGTCGCCGGCTTTGATGAGGCCGGGAACGTGGCGCGCGGCAAGCACGCCATTGATGGAGGCGCGGTAATCGACCGGCGCGAGGCCGGTTTTGCCGACGGGATAAACCCGGGCGATTGTTTCACCCGCCGTGACCGCGTCTCCCAGATCGCGGACAAAAGCGACGAGGCCGTCGTCTTCGGCAAAGGTGAAGCAATCGCTGGACGGCATGTCCAGCCAGCGGCTTGGCGCAGGTGCCGGTGCGCCGGCGAGGATGCCGGCATGGCGCAGCAGATTGACGGTGCCTTTCCGGGCGATGTCGATCGATCTTGCGCTCGCCGTGCCGGCTCCGCCGAGTTCGGTCGTGACAAAGACCTTGCCCATTTCCTCGACCGTTGTGTCGAGCATGCCGACGGCATCGATTTCCAGCATCTTCATCGAATAGGGCGCCGCAAAAGCCGCCACCGCTTCAAAACACCGGGCTTCCTGTGTCTTGTCGGGCAATTCGTGGGCTGCGGCATAGGGCAGGAAATCAAGCGTCCTGCCGCCGGAATGAAAATCGAGAACGATATCCGCAAGCGGTATCAGATGGCGGGTCGCGTAGTCGGCGATCTTCTCCGTCACCGTACCATCAGGGCGGCCGGGAAAGCTGCGGTTCAGGTTTCCCTGGTCGATGGGCGAGGTCCGTGTTCCCGCGCGAAAGGCCGGATAGTTGAGCGCCGGCACGATGATGACGCGCCCGTTCACATCCGCCGGATCAAGCGTGTGGGCGAGTTCGAAAAGTGCTGCCGGTCCCTCATATTCGTCACCATGATTGGCGCCGGTCAAAAGGGCTGTCGGCCCTTCGCCATTGGCGATGACGCAGATCGGGATCATCACCGAACCCCACGCGCTGTCATCGCGGCTGTATGGCAGCCGCAGATGACCGTGCTGCACGCCCTTCGCGTCAAAATCGACGGAGGGCGTGATCGGCGAGGGGCGATGCGCGGTCTTCAACATGGTCTCAGCCTTTCACGAAGAGTTGCCGCGGCACATTGGAAAGGCATTCGACACCGGTTTCAGTGATGGCGATGCTTTCGGTGATTTCGAGGCCCATGTCTTCCAGCCAGAGACCGGTCATGAAATGGAATGTCATGCCGGGCTTCAGCTCTGTGCGGTCGCCGGGGCGAAGGCTCATGGTGCGCTCGCCCCAGTCCGGCGGATAGGAGAGGCCGATGGGATAGCCGGTGCGGTTGTCCTTGATAATCCCGTATTTTTTCAGGACGGCGAAGAAGGCATTGGCGATGTCCTCGCAGGTGTTGCCCGGCTTTGCGGCGGAAAGACCGGCTTCCATGCCCTCAAGCGTTGCTTTTTCCGCATCGAGAAACGCCTGTGTCGGCTTGCCGAGAAAGACGGTGCGCGACAGCGGGCAATGATAACGTCGGTAAGCGCCGGCGATTTCGAAGAAAGTCCCTTCGCCTGAGCGCATCGGCTTGTCGTCCCATGTCAGGTGTGGCGCGGACGCGTCTGCACCCGAAGGAAGCAGCGGCACGATGGCGGGATAGTCTCCGCCGAATTCGGCGGTGCCGCGAATGCCGGCATCGTATATTTCTGCCACGAGATCGCATTTGCGCATGCCCGGCTCAACGACATCGACGATACGCTTGTGCATCAGCTCGACGATCTTGCCGGCCTTGCGCATATAGTCGAGTTCGGTCGGGCTTTTCACCGCGCGCTGCCAGTTCACTTGACCGGCGGCATCCTTGAAACGGGCGTTCGGCAGATGTTTCTGCAGAGACGCAAAGGCGGCTGCCGAGAAATAATAATTATCCATCTCGACACCGACCGTCAGGCCAGACCAGCCGCGCTCCTCGATTATCTCAGACAGCAGGTCCATCGGGTGACGTTCGGTCGATTGAACGTAGTGATCCGGATAGCCGATGATATTGTCATGGGCGAGATAGGCTGTGCGCCTGGCGCCGTTGGCATCCTGTTTGCGGCCGTACCAGATCGGCTCGCCCTCCGGCGGCACCAGCACGCATTGGTGCACATAGAAGGACCAGCCGTCATAACCGGTCAGCCAATGCATGTTGGACGGGTCGGTGACGACCAGAAGATCGATCCCGGCCTTTTCCATGGCCTTGCGGGTTTTGGACAGGCGCGCGGCATATTCCTCGCGCGTAAAGTTCAGCGTTACGCTCACGCTGCGTCTCCCATTTTTATGCTGTTTTCGATGGTTTGACCGCTCTTGGCTTCCTTTGCGCGGGCAAAGGCGAGATTGGCGATAGCCGTGTCCTGCACGCCGGTGCCGGTCAGATCGGCAAAGGTGATGTCCTTGCTCGACATGCGGCCCTGCACCTTGCCGGCAATGACGTCCCCAAGTTCGGCGAAGTGCTGATCCGACGCGGCGTGGCCGGCGGCGATGGCATGATGCAACTCACCGAGAATGCGGGTCTGCGAGATGCGGTCCGCGACATAGCGCGCTCTGGCGAATACGGCTGGATCGATCTCGTTCTTGTGTTCGGCATCCGATCCCATGGCTGTCAGATGCTGGCCTTCTTCCAGCCAGTCGGCAAAGAGGATCGGCTTTTCGGCTGGTGTCGTTGTCACGATGATGTCGGCGCCCCGCGCGGCGGCCTGAGGATCGGCCATGGCGGTGACTTCGATGCCGTGTTCGCTGGCGAAATCGCCCGCAAGTCTCTTGGCCTTGTCATGGTCGCGTGCCCATATCCGCGCCGATCTGATCGGGCGCACCAGCATCACGGCTTCAAGCTGCAAACGCGCCTGCATGCCCGCCCCGAATATTGCGGCGACGGAGGCGTCTTTGCGGGCCAGATGCCGCGTCGCGACTGCACCGGCCGCGGCGGTTCGCACATCGGTAAGATAGCCGTTATCGAGGAGAAGGGCCTCCACCAGTCCGGTCTTTGCGCTGAAGAGGATCATCAGGCCATTGAGGCTGGGCAGACCGAGTTTCGGATTGTCAAAGAAACCGGGGCTGACCTTGATGGCGAAACCGTCAAAGCCCGGCACATAGGCCGTCTTCACATCCACTTCGCCGCGAAATTCGGGGATATCGAGCCGCAGGATCGGCGGCATGGCGACGGCTTGCGTTGCGAGCGCCGCAAAGGCCCGCTCCACGCAGTCGACAGCGGAAAGGTCGAGCTTCACGACAGCCCGCAGGTCTTTTTCGGTCAGGATGGTGATGCGGCTCATGCGGCTCCCCCGTCGATGATTGTTCTGTGGACCGCCGGATCGATATTTCCGCCCGACACGATGATGGCGGTCGGGCCGCTGATGTCGATCTTGCCGGACAGGATGGCAGCGAAACCAACGGCGCCCGCGCCCTCCACCGTCAAGCCTTCTTCGCGCGCCGCATGGCGGATGCCGGCTGCGATCTCGTCTTCGGAAACCAGCACGATCTCATCGAGAAGCGTCTGGCAAAGCGCGAATGTCACGCGGTTCTCCAGTCCAATCCCGCCGCCCAGCGAATCCGCCAGCGTTTCTTCCTCAAGGACGGCGACGGGCCGACCGGCTGCGACCGACGCCTGCATCGCTGCACCCCGCTCCATGGAAATGCCGATGACCCGTACCCGTGGTTTCAGCGCCTTCACCGCAACGGCGATACCGCCCGCAAGGCCGCCGCCGGAAAGAGGAACGAGCACCGTCGTCAGTCCCGGCATGTCTTCGACAAGCTCGAGACCGATCGTGCCTTGACCGGCCACGACGTCAGCATCATCGAATGGCGGGATTGCGGTCAGGCCACGGCTTGCAGTCAGGCGCTCCGCTTCCTCCTGCGCGTCATCCTGTGACCTGCCGACGATCCGGATCTCCGCACCGAGCGCGCGGATCGCCTCCACCTTGTTCGCCGGTACGAGTGCCGACATGCAGATCGTGGCGGGAATTCCGAGCTTGCTGGCCGCATAGGCCACGGCGCGGCCGTGATTGCCTGTCGAGGCGGTGACGAGGCCGCGCCTGCGTGCCTCATCGTTAAGCGAGAGGATAGCGTTCATCGCGCCGCGCAGTTTGAAGGCGCCAATGGGTTGAAGGGTTTCAAGTTTGAGATGAACGGGATGACCACAGCGTTCGGAGAGATTGTCCGAGAGAACCAAAGGTGTTCGCTCCACCTGTCCGGCAAGCCCCGCAGCCGCCTGCTCTATCGCGGCCAGCGAGACCGGAAGCAGGGTTTTGTCGGCGGATATGGACAGGTTTTCGCTCTTCATGATTGTCATGTTGAGAGCGAAGTAAAATCATGTCAATTGTTATATTGTAATGATTCAATGATTTTCGGGCGGCCGCCTCAGCCGATTGAACCGATATCGTAGACTGGCGGCAGTTGCTCGAGGGTCTGCCGCACGGTGGTCAACGCCTTGACGAGGCTTGGGTGATTGAGGCGGCCGCCGAGGCATATGCGGATGCCGCCGCCATGGCCGAGGCCGGCGATGAATGGTTCCGACGGCGTGACCGCGACGTTCTGGTTTGTGAGCGCGCGCACCAGGCCGTCCTCCGTCCAGCGCGGTGGAACCTTCAGCCAGGCGCAGAAGGAGAGGGGGTGGCTCGAGGCGATATGGTCGCCCAATATGTCCGTGGCGATCTTTTGCCGCGCACGCACTTCGGCGCGCTGGACATCCAGCAGCCGCCCTGCGGTGCCGTTTTCGACCCAGCGCGTGGCGATTTCGGCCGTGAGATAGGTTCCGCTCCAGCTCGATACACGCAGGATAGAGGCGGCGCGGATGGAGTATGCGGGCGGCACGACGAGATAACCGACGCGCAGCCCGGTCAGCACCGTCTTGGTAAAGCTGGTGACGAAAAAGCCCAGATCAGGCAGCATTTCGGTGATGGATGGCAGATCATCCTCGATGATCGGGCGATAAACTTCGTCCTCAATGACAAAGACGCCGTACCGTTCGGCAATCGCCGCAATCGCCCGCCTGCGCTCCGCACCCGAAACATGCCCGGTGGGATTGTTGAGGGTGGGAATGAGCACCAGCGCTTTGACGCCTCCGGCTGTACAGGCGGCCTCCAGCGCGTCCGGCAGAATGCCCTCTTCGTCGGTGGGCAGGCCCTTGAGGCTGAAGCCCAGAATGTTCGACAGGCCGATAATGCCGTGGTCGGTGAGGTTTTCGCAGAGAACCACGTCGTTCGAGCGGATAATGCAGCTCAAGGCAAGGAAAATGCCGTGCGCAGCACCGTTGGTGACAAGAATACGCTCCGCGCCGGCGGTCACGCCCATCATGCCAAGCCAGATCCGTGCGGTTTCGCGATGGCTGTCGAGGCCCGCGACCGGCCGGCAGGGGCGCATGAAGCCCGAATTGTCACCATCGGCCAATTCGCGAAGGATGGTGCGCGAGGCGTTTTCATGGTCGTCGAGATAAACGCCGCGGATAATGGAGAGATCGAGCACCTCGGTCGGGCTGTGATCGAGCATCATGCGGCCCGCCCGGTCCGTCACCCGTGTCTTTACGAAAGTGCCGCGGCCGATTTCGCCGCTGAGATAACCCAGCCGCTCGGCCTCCTTGTAGGAAAGGCTGACGGTCTGGACGGAAAGGCCGAGTTCGCGGGCAAGATCGCGGTGGGTTGGCATGCGGTCCATCGGCTTCAGGACGCCGGCATCGATATCGGCAATGATGCGTTCCGTCAGGGCGGAATGTTTGGTTTCGCCCTTCTGCTTGGCAAGCGACGGCCGCCATGCCACCGGTTTGGTTGCGGAAACCGGATCGGAGCTGAGCGGATTGGCTTGACGACGCATGAAATTGTCTCGTTTTTGACGAAGGTAATTTCATGACATTATGCACGCTTCTGCGAAAAGATGAAGCCTTATGCAGCGCAGATGACAACTGCGCCGCAAATAGGCGCAGTTGTCATGCCATTGCTGTCGAAATGGGCAGCAGTGGTGACCGTTGAACGCCGAGGCTGGCGTCAGATTTTTTCGCCGGCCCGCACCAGATCATCCATGACGCTGCGCACGGCCGCTTCGGCGATGGCGATGATCTCGTCCACCTCCGCCTTCGTTGTGACAAGCGGCGGTGCAAAGCCCAGAATATCGCCATGCGGCATGGCGCGCGCAATAAGGCCGCCGTTGCGCGCCGCCTTTGAAACGCGCGCACCGACCGTGAGGCTGGGGGCAAAACGTGTCTTCTTTTCACGATCCGCCACGAATTCGATGGCTCCCATCAGGCCCACACCGCGCACCTCTCCGACGATTGGGAGCTGCGCGAACCTCGCCTTCAGCTGCTCCTGAAAATAGCTGCCGACGGCACGCGCATTGCCGGGCAGGTCTTCCTTTTCGACAATGTCGAGCACGGCATTTGCCGCAGCCGCACCGATGGGGTGGCCGGAATAGGTGTAGCCATGGGAGAAGGCCCCGACGCGATCGGCGCCTTCCTCCATCACCCTGTAGACTTTCTCCCCCACGATGGCGCCGGAGAGCGGGAAATAGGCCGAAGTCAGGCCCTTGGCGACGGTGATCAGATCCGGCTCGATGCCGTAATGTTGCGAGCCGAACATGGAGCCTGTACGGCCGAAGCCGGTAATCACCTCATCGGCAATCAGCAGGACATCGTATTTTTTGAGAACGTCCTGTATCGCCGGCCAGTAGCCTTCCGGCGGCGGTGTGATGCCGCCCGTGCCAAGCACCGGTTCGGCAATGAAGGCGCCTATCGTGTCGGGGTCTTCGCGCAGGATGAGCTCTTCCAGTTCGTCGGCGCGCCGTTTTGAGAATTCCAGTTCGGTTTCACCGGCTTCCGCACCCCAGTAATGGTGCGGAACGCCAGTGTGCAGCACGCCGGCGCGCGGCAGGTCCATGTGGTCGTGATAAAAGCTCATGCCGGTCATGGAGCCGGAAACCACGCTGCAACCGTGATATCCCCGTTCGCGGGAGATGATTTTTTTCTTCTGCGGCTTGCCGCGCAGGTTGTTGTAATACCAGACGAGCTTGGCCTGGGTCTCATTGGCGTCCGAGCCCGACATGCCGTAAAAGACCTTGCTCATCTTGCCGGGCGCCATCTTCACCAGCCGGTCGGAAAGGATCGCCAGCTCGTCTGTCGTGTGGGCGGCGTAGGAGTGATAGTAGGCGAGCCGATAGGCCTGACGGGAGATGGCCTCCGCCACCTCGGTGCGACCGTAACCGACATTGACGCAATACAGACCTGCAAAGCCATCGATCAGCTGTTTGCCATGCGCGTCCTGAATGCGGATGCCCTTGCCGGTTTCGACGATGGTCGGTTCACCGAGTTTGCCGCTGGCGAAATCCTTCAGCTGCGTGAAGGGATGCAGAACCGCATTTCGATCCATTTCCGCGATGTTTTTGATGTCGATGGTCATAGGCGAGTTCCTTTCAGGCAGCCAGGTTGCCGAAGCAGACATATTTGGGTTCGAGATATTCCATGAGGCCATGACGCGAGCCCTCGCGGCCTAGGCCGGATTGTTTCCAGCCGCCGAATGGAATGGGCGCGCCGGTGAATTTCGGGGTGTTGACGGCAACCATGCCGTATTCCAGCTGATCGGTCAGGCGCATCGCCCGGCCGAGGTCGTTGGTGTAGACATAGGCGGCAAGCCCCATTTCCGTGGCATTGGCGCGGCGGACCACCTCCCGCTCGTCATCGAAGGGCAGGATGGCGGCGACCGGACCGAAGGTTTCTTCGCGCGCGATCAGCATGTCGTCTGTCACATCGGCCAGCACGGTCGGGGTGACGAAATTGCCGCCGAGCGGGCTGTCCTGCCCGCCGCAGACGAGGCGCGCGCCGGAAGAGAGCGCCTGTGCGATCTGCTGACGGCACTTTTCGGCAACGGATGGTCGTGTCATCGGCCCGATGTCGATACCGGGTTCAAGGCCATTGCCGACGGTCAGTCTGGAGGTCGCATCGGCAAACCGCTCAATGAAGCGGTCATAAAGCCCGCGTTGAACATAGATGCGGTTTGCCGCAAGGCAGTCCTGTCCCGATGTGGCGAATTTGGCGGCGAGGCAGCCTTTCACGGTCTGGGACAGGTCCGCATCGGCGAAGACGATGAAGGGTGCGTGGCCGCCAAGTTCCAGCGAGGCTTTTTTGATGGTCGCCGCTGATTGCGTAAGGAGGAGCCGTCCTACCTCGGTCGAACCGGTGAAGGAAAATGCCCGTACCTCGGTATGCTCCAGCAGGCGGCGCGCGAGCGGCGCGGCTTCACCCGGCAGAACCTGCAAAACGCCGGCCGGCATGCCCGCCTCCTGCGCAAGTTTTGCCAGTGCCAGTGCCGAAAGCGGTGTTTCCGGTGCCGGTTTGACGATCATCGTGCAGCCGGCAGCAAGGGCCGCGCCCGCCTTGCGGGCGATCATGGCTGAGGGAAAGTTCCAGGGCGTAATGGCCACCGTGACGCCGATCGGCTGCATCCGCACGGAAAGATTGCCGCCTTTGAGGTGGCTTGGAATTGTCTCGCCATAGGATCTCTCGCCTTCGCTCGCAAACCAGTCGAGAAAGGCGGCCGCATAGGAAATTTCGCCGAGCGATTCCGCAAGCGGCTTTCCCTGTTCGGCGCTGATGATAACAGCCAGGTCGCGGGCATTGTCACGCATCAGCCGGCCCCATGCCCGCAGGATATCGCCGCGTTCCACGGGCAGCATGTCCCGCCACCGTAGAAGTGCTCTGCCGGCGGCCTCGACTGCGGCGTCCACATCGTTCAGGGAGCAGGAAGAGACATCGAGCAGATGATCTCCGCTTGCCGGATCGACAACGCCCAGCGTCTCCTTGCGCGCCACCCATTGCCCATCCAGAAAGGCACGATGCTCGATCAGCTCCCGTCGGTGAAGGTTTTTAAGCGCTGCGCTGGCGATAGCTTCCATCGGCAAGTTCCCTTTTCGTTTGCCAGAAGCTTAACTGCGCTGCATGATTGATCGACAGCGTTTAAGCACGCTTCGACGCAGGAATAATGCTTAGTTCGACATTGAGATGCAGGAATCCCGCATGACCCAGATTGACCGAGCCGACCGTGCACTGCTTGACGCCGTGCAGAAGAACAATCGCCTGACGTCGGAGGAGCTCGCCAAAATCGTCAATCTGTCGCCAACCGCGTGCCAGCGTCGGTTGAAGCGTCTGCGTGATGAAGGGGTGATCGAAGCCGATGTGGCAATCGTTTCGCCCAAGGCCGTCGGGCGCGGCATCACCATGATCGTTCTCGTCTCGCTGGAGCGAGAAAGGGCCGATATTGTCGATCGTTTCAAGGCCGCCATTCGCGCCACGCGGGAGGTCATGATCGGTTATTACGTGACGGGTGACGCCGATTTCATCCTGGTGATCACGGCCAAGGACATGGAAGACTATGAGGCCTTCACCCGCCGGTTCTTTTACGAGAACCACGATATCAAGGGGTTCAAGACGATGGTCGTCATGGACCGCGTCAAGGCCGGCTTCGCCTTTCCAATCGATCCATGAGTGAAGGGAAGGGCTGTCCGGAATCAGACCAGGGCCAGAATCCGGGCCGGGCCGCCCGTTCCGCCGCGGTGTGCCGGCGCGCCGACGATTATGGTCGCTCCCTTGACCGGCAGAGCCTCGAGGTTGTTCAGCCCTTCGATGCCGTAGCGCCCCGCCGGCAGCCAGGAATTGTGAACCGCGAAATCTGCGGAGTTGCCCGGATCCAGCGAAAGCGTGTCGACGCCAATGGCGACGGTATCGAGCTTGAGCAGAAGGTCGGTCGCCGATTTGCCGAAACCGGGGAAGGCGAATTTTCCGGCGTCGTCATTGCGGAATGAGGGGCTCTTCACTTTGGTTGCCCAGCCGGAGCGCAGGGCCACGATTGCACCTGCCGGAATGTCGCCATTCGCAGATATCCAGCGTTCGATGTCTTCGGCTTCAATGGTGGAATTGGCATCGTCTTTGGCGCGGTCGGTGATGTCGACGATGACAAGCGGCGCCACAAGTTTCTGCGGCTCCAGCTGGTCGACGCTCGCTCCATCCGCGCTGAAATGGAAAGGCGCATCGATATGGGTGCCGGTATGTTCGTAGATGGTGAGTTTGTGGAGCTGATAGCCGTCCTTGGCGATCTCCGCTGCCCACTCGTATTCGATGCCCGGTTTGCCATCGAATGTAGGAAATGTGGAATCATAGGTATGGGTGAGATCAACGACCTGCCGGGGCGATTGCGCCAGCACCGGCGCCGCCAGGCTGCCCGCCGTCATGGCCGTTAAACCGGCCGCGGCGCCCTTGAACAGCAGGCGTCGTGACAGCATGTTCCGTTTTACGGTCTCGATCACGCAATTGTTGCACATGCCTCAGTCCCTCCATTGAGAAATCCCTGGTCTCAAGCGTAGCGCAAAGGTGGAGTGACGCAAGGCAGGACCTGCCCCAATTTTTAACCTGTTGCAGGTGGCGGCTCCGGAAATTAGCCGCTCATCCTGTTGCCGCGGGCGTCATGTCGCCCGCGGCCCAGGAGTGGCAGGGATCAGTCGCGACGCTGCACGACGGCGAGTGCGACCGTCAATGCGGCGAGGACGGCAGTGAGAGCGAGCGGCGCGGTCGCACCGTAGGAGTCAACGATATAACCGCCGAGTACCGCGCCAATGCTGATCGCCACCTGGAAAGATACCACCATCAGGCTGCCGGCTGCCTCCAGAGCATCGGGTGCACCACGGGAAAGGTTGGTCGGCAGCACGACCGGCCCCATGCCGAATGCAAGGCCCCAAAGTGCGACGAGAGCAAAAGCCGCAGTCGTATGAGCGCCCCAGATAACGAGGGCGATCGTCGCAAATGCCATCACCGCGGCAGTGACGATGAGAGCAACCCGGATACTGGCGTCAGCCATCCGGCCTCCGACGACATTGCCGATCACCGAGGCAACGCCAAATCCGAGCAGGGCGAGTGCAATCGGCGTGGTGTCAAGAAGCGTGACCTTTTCGAGGAAGGGACGCACATAGACCGAGCCTGCAAAATGCCCCGTCATCAGCAACAGGATGGCAAGCATACCGAGCTGAACGCTGCGGCGCCGCGTCAATCCAAGGACATCGGAAAGACTGTTGCTTGTGCTTGCCGGCAGTGACGGCAGGCTGAGTATCTGAAGCAGCATGGCAACTATGGCAAGT